>JANQJM010000097.1 GCA_028281635.1 Pseudomonadales bacterium
TGTCAGAGCCTAATATGGCGGAGCTGTTGGATCTGGTTGCTCTTGGAACAGTCGCCGATGTGGTGCCGTTGGATCGCAATAACAGAATACTCGTGGACGAAGGCTTGCGGCGTATTCGAGCAGGCAATTGCCGCCCCGGTATCGCGGCGCTAATCGCAGCAGCAAAACGTAAGCAGGCACAGATCACGTCAATCGATCTTGCCTATGGCCTGGGACCAAGGCTCAATGCGGCTGGACGTCTTGATGACATGTCCACTGGTATTGAATGTCTGCTTACTAATGATGCAGCGCATGCAATGCGCATGGCCGAGCAGTTGGACGCTATGAATCAGGACCGCCGGCAGATTGAAGCAGAGATGCAGGCGCAGGCATTTGCGGCCCTGGATGAACTGGATCTGGAGGAAGAAGCACTACCCGCAGCGTTGTGTCTATACGACGAGCGTTGGCATCAAGGTGTCGTTGGAATTCTGGCATCCCGCGTCAAGGACAAGTTTCACCGTCCTGTAATCGCTTTTGCTAATGCCAGTGATGATGCAGCTTCTGAACTCAAAGGATCAGCTCGGTCCATTAAAGGATTTCATATCCGTGATGCATTGGATGCAGTCGCCAGTCGGCACCCTGGTTTGATAACAAAGTTTGGTGGCCATGCTATGGCAGCAGGACTGAGTTTAGAGCAGAGTAAATTCGCAGATTTCCAAATGGCATTCGCACAAGAAGCAGATCGTTTGCTCAGCCAGTCACAACTGCAAGCTGTCATTGAAAGTGATGGGTCCGTATCAGCAGAAGATATCAATCTTCATTGCGCTGAAACCCTTCGCTTCGCCGGACCCTGGGGTCAGGACTTCCCGGAACCCATATTCGATGATCGTTTCCTGCTGCGCCAGATGCGCAGAGTCGGAGACAAGCATTTGAAAATGCTGTTAAGCCCGGAAACACAGCCGGATCAGCTAGTGGATGCCATCGCCTTTAATGTGAGGGATGAAGACTGGCCTGTCGAGAGTTGTCGATCGATGCATTTAGCCTATCGGCTTGATGTGAATGAATACCGGGGCAACCGCAGTGTGCAACTGATGGTAGAGCATATCCTCGCTGCTGAATAAGCGATTAATCCGCACAAATATGCACGAAATCCTTCGGATTCAGGTCTATTGCCTGGAATGTGGCGTATGCAGAATCAACTCATTGGCCTCAGAGGCGTTATGAGAGGTTGAAGGGCGCCTCAAATCGGCCGATTCACCCATGGCATACCATGACAGAAAAGCGGCATTTTGTTACCTTTTGGCACACTAGCATAGGTCCATTATGGTAGTGTTTCTCCTCGGTTCTCAGGACGAAATGAATGGCTAAATCTATTTCTAAAGCATTGATTTTATTAGGCTCTTTGCTTTTCACTACGATGCTGACCGCACAGGTTCACAGCACCGATCAGATCGAAGTGGAATTGCTGGCGGAAACCACCAATGTAGTTCCTGGCGATACTACCTGGTTGGCCATTCGACTGGATCCAATCGAGCACTGGCATACCTACTGGAAATTCGGCGGGGATAGTGGTGAAGCTACTCGTGCCATTGACTGGCAGTTGCCTGCTGGTGCCAGTGTCGGTGATATAGAGTGGCCGATCCCGGATTGGACGCCTTTTCTGGGAAGCGAACTGGTGACCTTCACCTATGAACGGGAAGTGTTTTTGCCCATGCCGTTGACGGTGCCGGCAGACTTTAGCGGCGATGTTTTTGATATGCGCACTACCATTGAATGGCAGGTGTGCGAAGAAATCTGTATTCCTGGTGAGGCAGAATTTGCGTTGTCTTTGCCAGTCGGTGAATCGGTTGAAATAGACAGTCGCTGGCAGGTGGATTTTGCAGAAACCCGGGCTATGACCCCGGTGCCTATTGACCAGCATCAACTTGCGGCGCAGTTCAACGATCACGATGGCAAGATCAACGTGATGGTGCAGGGTGACGCCGACGAGTTTTCTGAGATTGATGAGGCCTGGTTTTTCCCACTCGAGCGCCGCATCATGCGTTACGCCCCCTATCGCGACGTCATGTTGGATGGCGGTCGACTCCAAATCAGTACCGAACAACACCGACGCTATGATGGGGCTCGCAATGAACTGGCCGGCCTGCTTTCTTATATAGATGACGATGGCAACCGTCGCGCTTATGACATCAGTGCGCAACGGAGCGCAGTAGCCTGGGATCACAGCATCGAAGTGGAACTGGTGTCAGAGACCGCTACTATTGTACCCGGTGAAACCACCTGGTTAGGTCTGCGCCTGAATCCAGCTGAACACTGGCATACCTATTGGAAGATGGGTGGCGATAGTGGGGAGCCAACCAGTCTTAATGAATGGAATGCGCCAGAAGGCACGCAGATTGGAGACATGCAGTGGCCAGCACCATACTGGTTGCCGTTCTACGAAACCGATCTGGTGAACTTTGGTTATGAAGAGGAAGTTCTACATCCAGTAGCAGTTACAATTCCGGCCGACTATGTCGGTGACACGGTGGAACTCAGCACACTGGCTTATTGGAATGTCTGTGAGCAGATTTGTATTCCTGGCGAACAGCGTTTAAGTATTACTCTCCCAGTTGCGGAGATCGCTGAGCTCGATGCTACCAATACCGAATTGTTTGCCCGTAATCGTGAAAAACTTCCAGCCACTGGTCACAATATCAATTCATTGATAGCAGTTGCTGGGGAGAGGGTAAGTCTCGGATTTGAGTCACCTGACCCTTTATTCGCCAACTACAGCGACGCCTATTTCTTTCCTGACCAACGTCGAGTAATTAAGCCTGGTCCGCTTCGCGATGTCAGCATCCAGCCAAGCCTGTTGCAGATCACCCACCAGCAGCCACGGCGCATGCTCGAAGACTTGTCTGAAGTCTATGGTGTGCTGGTACTTGAAGATGAACAGGGCGAGCGCGCCGCCTTCGATTTCGCGAATCCAGCAACAGATGCCAATACCACAACCATCATGCCAGCAGCGGCATTGGCCAACAACAGCAACTCAAGTGGCACAGGCGGTGAGGGTTCATTGCTGGTCTTCATGGGATTAGCCTTCCTCGGTGGCATGATTCTCAACCTTATGCCCTGTGTATTCCCCGTGCTCTCAATGAAAGCACTTAGTTTTACCAAGAATGCCGGTGAGTCGCAGCACAAACAGCGTATGGACGGTATTGTCTATACTGCGGGAGTAATTGCTGCCTTTGTTGTGCTTGCTTCAGTGTTGATTGCGCTAAGAGCTGGAGGCGAAGCAGTGGGCTGGGCATTTCAGTTTCAGCAGCCCTGGTTTCTTGCCTTTATCGTCTATCTGTTTTTTCTGATGGGTCTAAGCCTCTCCGGAGTGTTCGAGATCGGCACCGGTTTGATGGGTGCTGGAGGCAGCCTGACGGCACAAGGCGGTTATCGTGGCTCATTCTTTACCGGAGTGCTTGCAACAACGGTGGCGACGCCTTGTACGGCTCCATTCATGGGCCCTGCCATCGGCTTCGCTCTGTCCCAGTCCTGGGTCGTTGCCATGGCCGTGTTTGTTGCTCTTGGTTTGGGTATGGCTGCTCCCATACTTCTGCTCAGTTTCGTTCCGGCCTTATTCCGTTACCTGCCAAAACCTGGCCCATGGATGGAAACGTTCAAACAGTTCATGGCCTTTCCTTTATATGCATCAGCCTTGTTCTTCCTATGGGTGCTTGGTAACCAGGTAGGTGTGATGGGTATGGCTCTGGTGCTTGGCGTCTGCGTGTTGTTTGCTTTCGCCGCCTGGTTATACCAACGTCGCTTTAGCATGGGGCCAATATTCAAAACCGTAAATTATGCGGTCGGTCTGGGTACTATTGCCATTGCCATCTATCTCATGCAAACCCCGTTTCTGCAAACTTTGGCACCCAGTGTAGCGAACGCTGATTCAACAGAAGCTGGACCAGGGCAGAATTACGTGGCCTTCAACAGTCAGCGTGTCGATGAATTGCGCGCCGAAGGAAGACCAGTGTTTGTCAATATGACAGCAGCCTGGTGTATTACCTGTCTGGCGAACGAGCAAACTTCCTTGAGTACTGATCGTGTGCAGCAGGCAATGGTGGAGAACGACATTACTTATATGAAAGGCGACTGGACTAATGAGGATCCGGAAATCACTGCGGTATTGGAGCAATTCAATCGGCCTTCGGTTCCCTTGTATGTCCTGTATCCAGGAGATCCTGCCCAGGAACCAGTAATCTTGCCTCAAATTTTGACGCCTGGAATACTGACCGACGCATTCGAGTCAATCTAGGATATCGTTTCCGTAAAAAAACGCAGGCTTAAGCCTGCGTTTTTTTTTGAGCCATTTTGGGGTTTGGTTTAACTGGCCAGGTAGTATTCAATCTTTAACCGATTGATTTCTATGACGTCGTGATTCTGCAGCTTGCGTGCACCTGCACCTATGTCTTCGCCATTCACACGGGGAGGGGCGCTGCCTGCGGGTTTATCGAGACAGACAATGAAGTGCCCATCGGGTCGGCGGTTGATCTGCACGACTTCGGCACCAGCCTTGCCCAGTTTCACTGACGACTTGTTAAGTGGCAGTTCTTTGCCAGCTCCAGAACCGTTAAGTATTTGCAGCTTCGCGGACTCCAGCTCGTCCTTCTTATTATCGGGCTCATACTCAATTTCATTGGGAGCGACAGAATTAGGATAGGTTGGCTGTTGAGTTTTCGGCCGGATCAATACCGTTTTTTCGTTATCGTCTTCCATGCCCATGCTGTCATTCAGATAGCGAAGCTCATGTTTTCCGATGGTAATGACGTCACCATTCTTGAGTGGGTGCTTCTTTATTGGTTGTCCATTGACGTAAGTGCCATTAGTGCTGTCCAGATCTTCAAGAAACGAGTCATCAAAAATAGTCAGCAACTTGGCATGGTGTCCGCTAACCGCTAAGTTCTCGATGCAGATGTCATTGTCTTCTTTGCGCCCGATAGTCATTACTTCCTTGTCGAGATTGAACTCGCCAATTTTGTTCGCATTGAAGATAAATTCCAGTTTGCCCGGCATACTACTTTCTCTTTAAATGACTCATGAAGCTGCTGTTCAGTCCGCGTCTCGATGCTGTTTGGCAATTTGCATCAGAATAACTGAGATGTTGTCCTTGCCACCATTGCGATTCGCTGTGTCTACCAGCGTTTGAGCGGTTTGCTCCAAGTCTCCGTTGCTGTCTTTCAAGACTTCTTGAATCTTCCAGTCGTCTACCATGTCCGACAGTCCATCTGAACAGAGAAGGAAAACATCGTCTTCTTCGAGGTCATGTTGCAACGTATCAACTTCAACTTCTTCCTTGGTGCCTAAAGCTCTGGTCACTATATGACCCACATTAGCCTGACGCGCTTCCTCTTCTGTATAAAAACCTCTGTCGATCAAATCTTGCACCAGACTGTGATCACGAGTGATGCGCTTGAGCACTCTGTTGCGATACAAATAGAGACGCGAATCACCGACATGCCCGGCATAGATTTGCTGCTCTTGCACAATAGCAGCCACCAATGTAGTGCCCATTCCCTTGTGCTCTTCTAGTGCTTCGGCGGCCTCAAAGATTTGGGCATTGCTGTAAGAAATAGTATTACTTACATGCTCCAGTAACTGAGAACCAGTTATCGCTCCTGGTGTTTCCGGGTTCACAAGTCTCTGGAGGTGTTCCAGTACTGATTCCACTGCCATGTGCGAGGCAATCTCTCCTGACTGATGGCCACCCATGCCATCCGCCAGCACAGCAATGCCAAGTTCCTGGTCAAAGCCAATATGGTCTTCATTGAGCTGGCGCCGCAGGCCAGTGTCAGTACGTCCGGCTATCTGCACTTTGATCAGTTCCTCTGACATTGGGTTTGCCTAGTAGTCCCTCAAACTCATTAACCACTGCAGCATAAACAGTCGGAATGCTCTGGTTAATTTTTTCCTTGCCATCAAATACGAAAAAATACTGTGCAAATACGGCACACAGCACGGCAAATAGAATGCCTGTGCGCGCCTTCGGTTTAGAAGTTGTGGCAGCGTCTGCCACTAACTCCGCAGGTGCTGTCTCGGTCTGCTTCTCTGTCTTTTTAAGTCTTGCTTTATTGGGGTCGTCTTTGCGCCTTCCTGTCTTCTGGGTTTTATCACGCTGCGGCTTTTCAGTAAATGACTCGTGAGGCTTACGTGATAAGTGGGAATCGAACAGCTCGATAGCGCGCTGCAGACTTTCGGGATTTCTGCTCTCAGGAATGGTGGAGAGCATATTGGTAATGAGCTCCTGGATATCCACCGGGAGCTTGGTAAAAAACTTGCGAATCACAAATCCTGTTTCATTGCGACGTCGTGGCAGGCATCCGGTAAATAGCTGATAAAGAATCACGCCGATAGCATAGATATCTGCAGACTGTGAGCGTTCTTCTCCTTGCAGATAGTAGTAGTGGGCGGTCTCCACATTGCTGATGTCATCCTGCGTGGAAAAATCAGTGACCTTCACATCTCCATCTTTGGTAAACAAAATATTAGTGGGGCGCAGATGACCGTGTACGATACGGTTATTGTGGGCGAATATCATCGCCTCGCAAATCTGACGGGCGATGGTTAATGTCTGTTTCCAGTTTAACTGGAAAGCCAGCTTGTCCTGCAGGGTTCCTCCACTCATATACTCCTGCACCAGAATGAAGAAATCCTCATTTCGGTAAGTACCTAATGTATTCACGATATTGGGATGTTCCAGTGATGCCAGCATACTCATCGCTTCATAGCCGGTACTGGTGCGAACTTTCTTTTTGATGATGAGTAGATTGCCTTTTTCTTTCTGCTGATAAAGATAAACGCCGCCAAAACGATCTTCGCGAAGCACGTCAAGTAGCAGAAAGCGTGACTTGATCTTGGTAATGCCTTTTTCGGCACGGAGTTTCTGTTCCTCACCGATGTGAGCGCCTTGAGAAATCGAGAGGAGTTCGGTTTTTAACTCCTCCGCCGATGCAGGTCGATTGGAAGGATCAGTTTCCAAACACTTCAGGATAAGTGAATTCAACTCAGTGCTTAGTTCTGAGTTCAATTCCGCTGGATCCTGAAATCGGCCGGCGGGTAGCTTGCCAGTAAACAAGTGATACATCACTACGCCTACCGAATAAAGATCACTCTGGGCTGAAACATTGTCTGCGGACTCACGCTGTTCGGGTGACATATAGTTAAATGTTCCCATGACCATGCCGGCGCAAGTACGGTCATAAGTCTTGTTGTGGTCGTCGTAAAACTGGGCGATACCAAAGTCCAGAATTTTTACGTTGCCGTCCTCATCGATAAGTATGTTGTCTGGTTTGATGTCCCGATGAATGACATTGTTGCGATGAGCGTAGGACAGTGCTTTCAGTAGTTGTACGATGATGTCGATTTTTTCATCGTGACTGAGCTCTTTGGATTTTGCGGTGGTGGCAAGGTCCGTTCCTTCAATGAATTCCATCACAAAGTAAGGCATGTCGTCTTTGGTAAAGCCACGATCGATGACATGAATAATGTTGGCATGGTTCAGGCGCGCAATAATGAAGGATTCCCGCTCAAAACGAGTCCTTGCCTCATCATCGTAAGTGAGGTCGTTGATCAATAATTTGATGGCCACGGGTCGTTTCAGGGAATCCTGAATTCCCCGATAGACATGTGCCATACCACCTTCACCGATCTTGATCAGGTTTGAATAGCCATCAAGCTTCATCGTTGCCACACTTGATTTTACGCGCGCCCAGAAATGGTCTGAGATTGCCTTGATTACTAGACTAATGAGGGTAAGCCTTTGAAAATGTGATATTCTTCGCAAATCCTTGTTGCAGGTGTAAAAAAATTTTACATACCCCAAACTTCAGGGACGGAAAGGTATCCGGGGGGTAGGATCAGGCCCGGCATACACGAAATTCGCGTAGGAATTTTGCGCAATGAAAGTACTCAATTACACCGCAGCAGCCTTTCTTGTTGTTCTCGTTTTCTATCTCTTAATCGTCGGCGAATCCCTGCTGTTGCCGTTCGTTATCGCCATAGCATTGTGGTATCTGATCAACACGCTGGCTCGTGGATTTAATCGGATTCAGCTCGGCAGCTTTCAATTCCCCATGCCGATTTGCCTGGCTGCTTCCTTTCTTACATTCGGCTTGCTTATCTGGGCGCTGATAAATTTCCTCAGTTCTACCTTCGGTGATGTATTAGATGTGGCACCTGTATACCAGGAAAACCTGACCCGTAGACTGGAAAGCATTCCGTTTATCGATATTGCGGATTTTGAGGATCAGAGTTTCACCCAACTGCTGACAGACTGGATTGATATTCCATCTTACGCTGGCTCTGTTGCATCATCTTTTGCCAGCATCCTGGCCAGTGGTGGGCTCATCCTGATTTATGTTGGCTTCCTGTTTCTCGAACAAGGCCAATTTAGCAACAAGATTTCAGCTCTCGTTGCGGACGAAGAGAAAGAAGAAGACGTGCGTAAAATCATGATGCGCATTCGCGACGATATTCAGAAGTACATAGGTATCAAGGTATTTACCAGTTCGCTCACCGGCATACTCAGCTACGGTTTTTTATTGGTAGTAGGGGTGGACTTCGCCGCGGTTTGGGGCCTGCTGATCTTTCTGCTTAATTTTATTCCAACCGTGGGATCAATCATCGCTACGATTTTTCCCGCGCTCATCGCACTCGCTCAATCCGATGGCTACACTTTGTTCTTCCTGGTACTCATTGGAATCGGGGCTTTCCAGGTGTGCATCGGCAATATCCTGGAACCACGCATGATGGGCACTTCCTTCAATTTGAGTCCAATAGTCATATTGCTGAATCTCGCTTTGTGGGGTTATATCTGGAATATTCCGGGCATGTTTCTCTGCGTGCCGTTCCTGATTATCTTCACTATTATCCTGTCCCATTTCCCACAAACCCGGCCCATAGCTGTCATGCTTTCCGCTGATGGAAGGCTACGGGTGCCGGTGGATAAAACCTTCTCCAATTTTCGCTTTGGTTCTGATGCGAGCTTGTTGCCATCAGACAGCAGTGAGGTCGGGGAAAAAGACTAAAATCCCTGCAATCTCAGGTAATTAAGCGCTATAATCCTCTGCTTTTTTGGACCAACCCTCGACTGAAAGGATTCGGGTTTAATTTCGAATTTCAACATGAAGAGCGCAGAGATTAGGCAGAAGTTCCTGGACTTTTTTGCGGCGCGCGATCACGAGATCGTGTCCAGTAGTCCGCTCGTGCCCGGAAATGACCCCACCTTACTCTTTACTAATGCCGGGATGGTGCAGTTTAAGGATGTTTTTCTTGGCGCTGAAAAGCGAGACAGCAGTCGTGCCACATCCTCGCAGCGCTGCGTGCGAGCGGGAGGCAAACACAATGATCTCGAGAACGTCGGTTACACCGCGCGCCACCATACTTTCTTTGAAATGCTGGGTAACTTCTCATTCGGTGATTACTTCAAGCGCGAAGCTATTCAGTTTGCCTGGGAGTTTCTGACTGAGGATCTGGGCCTGGAAGCAGAAAAGCTGTGGGTCACTGTTTACAAGGACGACGATGAAGCAGCCGCGATCTGGCTGGATGAAATGAGAGTTGACCCCAACCGATTCTCCCGCCTGGGTGAAAAAGACAATTTCTGGGCCATGGGAGATACTGGTCCCTGTGGCCCATGCTCAGAAATTTTTTATGACCATGGGCCGGAAGTCGAAGGCGGTCCACCAGGCAGCCCAGACGAAGACGGCGATCGCTACATCGAAATCTGGAACCTGGTTTTCATGCAGTTCGAGCGCAAGGCCGACGGAAGTATGACGCCACTGCCGAAGCCCTCTGTGGATACCGGCGCTGGATTGGAGCGTTTGGCTGCGGTTCTCCAACACGTACACAGTAACTATGAAATAGATCTGTTCGCATCACTGATCAAAGATATTGCGGAGATCACCAATACAACTGACCTCAGTAACAACTCCCTGAAGGTCATCGCCGATCATATTCGCTCTTGTGCGTTTTTAGTCGTCGACGGCGTGATCCCTTCCAATGAAGGGCGCGGTTATGTGCTACGTCGAATCGTGCGGCGTGCAATCCGACACGGTTATCGCCTGGGCGTTAATGACATCTTCTTCTATCGAATCGTCAAGTCACTAGCCAGGGTGATGGGTGAGGCTTATCCAGAACTGGTGGAAAAACAGGCTTTCGTTGAAAAGGTATTAAAGGAAGAAGAAGAGCAATTCGCTCGTACACTGGAAAACGGTATGGCGATCCTCGAGAAAGCAATAGCTGAACTTCAGGACAACACTATCCCGGGCGAGACAGTGTTTAAACTCTATGACACTTATGGTTTTCCTGTAGACCTGACTGCCGATATCGCTCGCGAACACAATCTGGCAGTAGACATGGATGGTTTCGAGGGAGCCATGGAAGTACAGAGAGATCAGGCTCGGGCAGCCAGTAGTTTCGGTGCAGTAGATAAGCTCGAGTTAGATCTTGATACGGAAACCGAATTTACTGGTTACGATCGCTTGCAAGAAGAAAGCTCGGTTGTCGCGGTATTCTCTTTAGACAATGAGCGTCTCGATGTTGCACCCGCCGATGCGGAAGTGATCCTGGTGCTGGATAAGACACCTTTCTATGCTGAGTCCGGTGGTCAGATTGGAGATCAAGGTACGCTTTCCAATGACAGCGCAAGTTTTCAGGTAGTCGATACGCAGAAGCAGGCTGGTGTACATCTTCATCGCGGTAAGTTGCAAAGTGGAAATTTGAAGATCGGTGATTCTGTGCGAGCACTTGTTGCGGGCAATGATCGTGCGGCAATTACCTTGAATCACTCAGCTACCCATCTGATGAACTCAGCTTTGCGTGCAGTTCTTGGTGAACATGTATTGCAGAAAGGGTCGCTGGTTGCGGCAGATCGACTGCGCTTCGATTTTTCCCATTCTTCGCCGGTTACTGACGAAGAACTACGTGCCATAGAGAGCATGGTTAATGAACAGATTCTGTCTAATTCGGCAGTGACAAAGGAAGTGATGCCAATTGCAGAGGCACAGCAGAAAGGGGCCCTGGCACTATTTGGTGAAAAGTATGGCGATGAGGTTCGCGTGGTCTCCATGGGTGGTGATTACTCGATAGAGTTCTGCGGTGGCTGCCATGTAAATCGCACCGGTGACATTGGGTTGTTTAAAATCACCAGTGAATCTGGCATCTCTGCTGGAGTACGAAGAATTGAGGCGGTCACAGGGTTAGGCGCGCTACGATTGGTTGAGAGTCAGGAAGACACTCTGCGTGATGCCAGCGCTTTACTGAAAACTAACCCCGATGAACTGGCACCTAAACTGCAGGCTCTGTTGCAACAGAACAAAGCGCTTGAAAAGGAACTCGAGCAGCTAAAATCGAAACTCGCTGCTTCGGCGGGGGACGATTTGGGCAGCAACGCGGTGGAAGTAAACGGTAACAAAGTTCTGGTCGCTCAAGTGGATGGTTTCAATCCCAAGTCGTTACGTGAAACTGTAGATCAGCTCAAAAACAAACTGGGTACTGCAGTAATACTGTTGGCAACATGTAGTGACGGTAAAGTTAGTCTGGTGGCCGGGGTCACTAAAGACCTAACAGAAAAAGTAAAAGCGGGCGATCTGGTCAATCTGGTTGCACAGGAAGTCGGTGGCAAAGGCGGGGGCCGTCCGGACATGGCGATGGCTGGGGGTACCGATGTGGCTGCTCTGCCTGCTGCACTGGAAAAGGCTGTGCCCTGGTTGCAGGATCGACTCTAGAGTTCACGCTATGGCCTTAATAGTTCAAAAATATGGTGGTACTTCTGTCGGTAGCATTGAGCGCATCGAAGCAGTAGCTGACAAAATCTCCAGCTTCCGTGACCAGGGTGATGACATTGTCGTAGTTGTGTCTGCCATGAGTGGAGAGACCAATCGCTTAACCGCACTTGCCCTTGAGGTCATGGATCAGCCAACACCGCGCGAAATGGATGTGCTGCTTTCTACCGGTGAGCAAGTCACAATAGCGTTGCTCTGTATGGCCCTGGAGAAGAGAGGCTATGGAGCGCGTTCATTTACTGGTGGGCAGGTGCGCATCCTGACCGATGACACACACACCAAAGCACGCATTCGAGAAATAGATAATTCACGCATCCTCGCTCAGTTGGAGCAGCAAAATGTGGTGGTGGTTGCTGGTTTTCAGGGTGTGGATGAAGCGGGCAATATTACTACTTTAGGCCGCGGTGGTTCGGATACCTCGGCTGTGGCACTGGCTGCTGCCTTGGAGGCGGATGAGTGCCAAATCTATACCGACGTACAGGGGGTATACACTACCGATCCAAGGATCGTCGAAGGTGCGCGCCTGCTGTCACAAATAACTTTTGAAGAAATGTTAGAACTGGCGAGTTTAGGGGCGAAGGTTTTGCAAATTCGTGCCGTGGAATTTGCCGGCAAATACAAAGTGCCGTTACGCGTCTTATCGACTTTTGAAGAAGGTCCTGGCACGCTGATTAGTCTGGAGGAAGACACAGCAATGGAAGATCCAAGTATCGCTGGTATTGCATCTGAACGGGATGAAGCCAAGCTCACCGTTGCCGGGGTGCCGGATGTTCCTGGTATTGCATATAAGGTCATCGGTCCAGTGAGCGATGAAGGTATCGAAGTCGATGTCATCGTGCAAAACGCCGCTGTTGATGGCACTAATGATGTAACGTTTACCGTTAAGCGTGCGGAAAGCGATAAAGCCAAAGCTATCCTGGATAAAGTTGCAGCCTCACTGGAGGCGCGGGAAGTCATTCTCGATAAGAAGGTTTGTAAAGTCTCGCTGGTGGGTGTGGGTATGCGTTCCCATGCGGGAATCGCCAGCAAGATGTTCAAGGCGCTTGCCGAAGAAAACATCAATATTCAAATTATCACCACCTCCGAGATCAAAATCTCCATCGTTATCGAAGAGAAATACCTTGAATTGGCAGTGCGCGCCCTCCATAGCGCATTCAATCTGAGTGATCCGAACGGCGAAAACAGCAGTAAATAGTAGTATCAGAGCCGGTTTCAGGTCTCAATTCCGACCGGAAATCCTTGGCAAGTTGTCAAGATAGGCAGATACTATGGTCAAATTGCACCTGAATTCGAACTAATCAGGTCTTCTCCAGACACTAGAAAGCTTTAGATTAGTTCTCAATTCAGCTAGCGCAGAGCAGCAGTTTCGGGCGATTCCGAGGTCCCTGCTTGATGAAGGAGCGCGCAAAGGACTGGGAAATGGAGAAAAGCAATGTTGATTTTGACTCGCCGAATCGGTGAAACGCTGATGATAGGAGACGACGTAACGGTTACCGTCTTGGGAGTGAAGGGTAACCAGGTAAGGATCGGCGTCAACGCTCCGAAAGAAGTGGCTGTGCATCGAGAAGAAATCTATCAGCGCATTCAGAAAGAGAAAAGCGGAGACGCACAGAACGAAGATCAGCAAGAGTAGATCCAGCCAGATTCAAGCACAAACCCGGCCATTGCCGGGTTTTTTGTGCCCGCAGGAAAGCCAAGTATCCCCCTAGAAGATGTGACTAGGTGAACCACAAATTTTGAGGTACATTGGCCCGGATGCTGGAGTTGGAGGTGCTCATCTATGTCTAGGCCCACATCCCGATTCAGAATCCTGGTCCTGCTTTTGATGTTGGGGCTTGCTCCAAAGTTGTCTGCTCAAACTTCTGTGTTTGATCAAAGTACGGCTGTGTTGAGCATGCCTTGTGTCGTCGTTGCCGATGGTTCTACCACTACGTACTACAGTCTTGAACTGAGTCTGCAAGGTGACGCGCTGGTTTTACTTGATGCAGAAGAAATTCAGCTTAGGCCAAGTTGTACCGCTTCCTTTAACTCGATAAGTAATGAACTGCTTGATAGTGTTCGAGTAGGGGATGATCAGTACCGACTTGTGCTGCAGCTCGGTGAAAACAATCAATTCTCAGTTCTTGAGGCAGAAAACCTTGGGCTTGGGCCTACTTCTTTGTGGCGAGTGTCGGACGGAACCAATCATCTGTTCGTTGGGGGTACTGTTCATGCGCTGGAACCTTCAGATTTCCCTCTCCCCAGTTCTTTTGATGCGGCTTATGAACTAAGTGTTTCACTGATTACTGAAATCGGAGTTCTTAACGAGATTCAGCTCCTCAGTTCGCAACCCTTGTATCTGGATCCCTCGCAACAAAGTTTAGAGCAAAGGCTCAGCGAAGATGTTTACAACTCACTAAGCAGTCTCGTGGCGGCGGAAAACGGTATCTTATCCAATGTTGAATTTTGGCGAACCAACCTGGCGATGAGTAACTTGACCGGTTTCTATCTGTCTAATCGGGGGGTTATTGCTGGAGTAGAGTTGCACTATGAGAATATGGCTGGTGTCGATAGCAAGAGTGTTGTTGCTTTAGAAACGCTGGAGTTTCAGATACAGACATTAGGTGAACAAAATTCTCATCTTTCGGATGATGAATTAGTTACCCAAACCCTGGAGAGCCTGGAGTCTGGTGAAGCACTCTCCGGTTTGCGGGAGCTTATCAAAGCCTGGAGATACGGTGATTTACAACTTCTGGAGCAGGAGTATCTAGATGCACTGCTTCTGGAGAACGAGCAAGACTACAATTCGTTAATTAAAAACCGGAATCAGGATTGGGTTCCTCAAATCGAAGCATATCTGTCTAGCCCAGAAGTTGAATTGGTGCTGGTGGGCGTGCTGCATATGCCGGGGCCAGATGGATTGCTGGAGTTGTTGGAGGAATCGGGGTATTTGGTTGAGAGGTATGTGCAGTAGCAGCTCCATCAGCTTAATTGCATGGACCTGAAAGTTAACGACTCAATTGTTAGAAAGCAGCTGTTGCTGGGTTTGAAAAGGAGCGCTATGCGCTCCCGAGAGAGGGATTGACTCGAATTTCAGCTTAGCTGAAATCCTCGCCCCTTCGGGGCGCCGCGCTTCGCGTTGCGTCTGCGCTGTTAACGCGGCTTTCGCTCTCTCCGCCATATACAAAAAAACCCCGCAGTGCGAGGTTTTTTTGTATATGGCGGAGAGAGAGGGATTCGAACCCTCGATAGGGGTTAACCTATACGCCCTTAGCAGGGGCGCGCCTTCAGCCACTCGGCCACCTCTCCGGAAGGGGGCGAATCATACCACAGGACCTAAGAATGTCAGTATAGGGATGGGCTAGATCACTCCTTCTGTGGCCAAGTCGGTAATGGCTTCGCTGTCATAGCCAAGCTCTGTGAGAATCTCGAAGTTATGCTCTCCCAGGGCGGGAACCGGGCCGATTGTGTGTTCGAAACTTGAGTTGTTGCCTGGCGGTTTGAAGCCGTACAGGGTACCTACCGGGCTGCCGAACTCAATTTGTCGGTCCAGGGCGCTTAGCTGGGGGTGCCCCCAGACTTCAGCCATGCCGTTTACGTTGGCGTAGGCGATCTTGGCACCATCTAGCTTCTGGC
>JANQJM010000197.1 GCA_028281635.1 Pseudomonadales bacterium
TGACTCACCTACACCGATTTCTGTTCTAGGGCAGGAGGATTTAAATGCAGAGGCTCCAGCCAACGTTGCCGAGTTTGCGATGACTCTGCCGTCTATCCAGGGCAGCACCACTTCTTCGACCAGTTCCGGATCCCTGAGTTCGGGGAATGCCGGCATCTCTTCACTCAACTTGCGCGGTATGGGTACTACGCGCACGCTGGTGCTGTTCGATGGGCAGCGCAACGTGGTTTCGTCTGCCGCTGGATTAGTTGATACCAACACGTTTCCACAATCTTTGATTGAGCGGGTAGAGGTGTCCTCAGGAGGGGCTTCAGCTGCCTACGGGTCCGACGCCATCGCCGGAGTAGTTAATTTTATATTAGATCGGGATTTCATCGGCTTTAACACTGCGATAGAGCGCGGAGAGGCCGGTGAATACGATGCTGCCGACGAGCGCGTTGAACTGACGGCCGGATTTGATTTCGCTGATGGACAAGGTCATATGTTGCTATCCGGTGAATATTTCGCTCGCGATGGTGTGCACTATACTGCTCCGGAATGGGCCCAGACCGGCTACTTTGGCCTGCCGAATCCGGACTACGAACCGGGTAATGGACAACCTTTTTACATTGTCACCAATAATGTTGGTATTTCCAGCTATACGCCTGGCGGTTTAATCGTTAATGGCCCGCTGCGTGGCACTTTCTTCGATCAGGGTGGCGCAGTCGATCAGCTTGAGTTTGGCCCAATCGGCGGTCAGTGGATGATTGGTGGTGACTCGGTTTACAGTACATCGGCGGCCCTAGGTACCAACTCATTGCAGGCAGAGGACGAGCGGCAAAGTGTCTTTGGTCGAATAAGCTGGGAGTTTGCGCCAAACCTGGAGGTGTATGCCCAGGCTAACTATGCGCGTTATGAAGGCTTCAGCTTTTACATTCGTCCCACTGACCGTAACCGCACAATCTCTATCGACAACGCTTTTCTGCCTCAGGAAATTGTCGATGCCATGACCGCAGAAGGCATCGATTCCTTCCGCTTCAGCACAAACAATGCAGATTTTCCGGCATCAGGCACTAACAATGTGCGGGAGACTACACGCCTCGTGCTCGGTGCGGACGGTTTCTTTGATGCCTTTGGATACAATGTGGAATGGGATGGTTATATCCAGGTTGGTATGACTGACACCGATGAACATCAACAAGCGACGTTTGCTTTCGGCGCGCTTGCCGATGCCACCGACGCGGTGGTGGATCCAGCCAGTGGAGAAATTGTCTGTCGCTCGACACTGACCGATCCAGGCAATGGCTGTGTGCCATTGAACCGTTTTGGGGTAGGGGTCGCGAGCCAGGAAGGGCTGGATTATGTGTTGGGTCGTCCCCGTCGTGAGCAGGAATTACAGCAGGATGTGGTTGGATTGAACTTTGTTGTTAATGACATAGAGGGCTGGGCCGGGCCTATCGGACTGGCTTTCGGTGGCGAGTGGCGTGAGGAGTCTATCGATGGCTTCGTGGACCCCAAGTACAACAGTGGATGGAAGTATGGTAACTATCGAGTGACAACCGGCACCTACGATGTGGCCGAGGTTTATCTGGAAACCGTGGTTCCTGTTTTTAACGGTTTTGAATTCAACGGCGCAGCTCGCGCTACCGATTACAGTACCTCAGGTCGCGTAAACACCTGGAAAGCTGGTTTCACTTATGCGCCCATTGACGATATCACTCTGCGTGTCACACAGTCTCGGGACATTCGTGCTCCTAATCTCTCAGAATTATTTGATGCTGGACGCGCACGGACCAACGCTGTAGCAATTGACGGCCAGTCTGTTGACTTCATTCAAAACCTGACCGGTACGCCGACCGTGGGTCCGGAAGAAGCAGACACATTGGGCATCGGCCTGGTGTTTCAGCCTAGTTTTCTGGAAGGATTCTCCGCCTCTGTGGACTACTACGATATTGAGATCAATGGCGTGATTGGTTTCATCCCAGCGCAAGAGGTAGCAGATGCCTGTCTGATCTTTAACGTGCAACGCTACTGCGACAATCTGCGTTATGGTCCCAACGGTGATTTGCAGTTCATTGATCTCGAGTATGAAAACCTGGACCGCTATCTGGCCGAAGGGTATGACATCGAGGCCAGCTATAGTCGGGATGTGGGCCCAGGAACTATGGCCCTGCGCTTTATGACCACTCACTATATTGCGAACACTACTGACGATGGTGTGACTCAGCGCAATCGTGCTGGCGAAAATACTTCCAACACTCCTGATTGGGTCTATCGTGCCACCGCTCGCTACGACTGGGAAGAGTGGTCGGTTAACCTGACAGCTCGTGGCCACAGTGACGGTGTCATCGATAATCGATTCATCGAGTGTGGACTCAGTGGATGTCCGGCCTCAGTCGGACTCAATCGCACCATCAACGATAACAGCGTAGATGGTGAGTGGTTCTTCGACTTGTATGGCTCTTATGATTTGAGTTTTGCCGGCGGCGAGGGTGAGGTTTTTATCTCGATAAAGAATATGTTCGATACAGATCCGGCCCTTTATGCGCTGCCGCTATTCCAGGGTTCGGAGAACCGTCCCGCTTATCTGCCAACCAATCGTGCTTTGAATGATGTCATGGGGCGTAACTACCGCGTCGGTTTACGTTTTGAATTTTAAACGGCCCGATTTAGCTAGTGCAGAACTGGATTGTGGGTATGCTGCCTGCTAGCGGCACCGCAGGTAGCATTTTGTAAACTTTTCTCGGCGCATTATTGCGCCGAGATTCTTTTCAGTACATTCCCCAACCATTTAGGTCGTGTGCCTCGTCATTGGTTGTAGTTTTTTTGCCGATGCGTCATTAGCCTCGGATTCTATTCGCGAAAAAAGAGCCCCACTTCGAACACTATCAACGTGCCTGACTGGAGGCAGTCACTGATGCCATACTTACTTACGCTCTGCGAAACTTACTCGCCCACCTGCTACAACTACCAGATGCGCTATTTCTGTGCCCTTTGCACTTTTATGGGTCTTTATTCTGGCCCGAGTGTCAGGTAAGTGCTCACAAGATGTTGCCCGAGTGGTCGTAATTTGCAGTTTTGACGCGGTCGTAATGGAACGTAAGTACCATAAACCAATGCCGACTTCGGATGCCACTTTCCCGCAGACTACAGTTCGTTTTATGAAAACGAAATGACTATCAAAGGCTTACGCGGGGTTTCAGGGAACCAATGCTTGCTGACAATTGCATTCCCTGTTTTGCAAAGCCAGCGGCGACCGGGGTTGTTACGTTTTAGTACATTATTCGCGGAGGAATGGCACAGTCTATGCAGCTACCCGCAGAGGTCTAAGCGAAGAAAAGCATGGTTTCAGCACTATCAACAGGGTTGAGATGTCTGCGTATTGTCTATTGGCTCGCGAGGCTGAAAGGCAGATCAAGTCAAGCTTGGCGCGAAAAACGCTCCAAGACCAATTAACAGATTCATGAATTGCCAGGAGTCAAAGTATGAAAAGACCGTCTGGAAAAAATCAGGGCAAACAGATTCTTAACGTGGCTGTTATGGCGGCAACGGGCTTGCTACTCGATGCCTGTAGCGAAGAAGCCCCGGCCCCAACCGTGGCTCAGGCACCTGTTATGGCTGCTGTGCCAGAACCGGTCACTCCCTCACTGGGCATTAATCCGCGCGGAAAGACAGAACTGGAAATCGATATGTCTATGATTCATTCACCTGAACTGCGCGAAGTATTTGACCACATCGATACCAACATCGATCAGCACGTAATTAATCTCCAGCGCTGGATTCAGCAGCCAAGCATTTCGAATACAGGAGAAGGCATACAGGAATCTGCCTACATGGTGGAGGGGTTTTTTGACCAGTTAGGTTGTCAGGAAACGCAGGTTTACGATGTGGGGATTACTGAGTGGGGTCAACAAGGCAATCCGGTGGTTTATGCTAACTGTGACGAGGGTGCCGAGAAGACGGTAGTCGTTTACTGGATGTATGACACCATGCCTGTAACCCAACCGGATTTATGGACGTCTCCGCCTTTCGAAGCTCGAATCGTTGAACAACCCCCATTCGATAAGGTGATTATTGGGCGTGGTGCCAATAACTCCAAAGGCCGCCAGATGGCTTTTTGGAACGCAATGATGTCGATAAAAGCCACCACCGGAACACTCCCCGTTAATCTGATCTTTGTTGCCGAAGGCGATGAAGAGCGCATGTCAATTGGCTACCGAAAGTTTGTGCGTGAACATCCCGAGTTGTTCACGGAAGCCGATGTGATGTGGGGCATGGGATCTTCTGAAGGCTGCGTCTTTGTCGAATTGATCACAAGTGGCGAAGCCTGGGGTAAAGGTCCGACTTACAGCAACATCCATGGTGGTCGCAAACGTGCAGTGGACGCTCCTGCCTGGCGACACATAAAAATGCTCTCTACCCTCGTGGATGAAACGGGCAACCGTGTAATGATCGATGGCTTTTATGACGACATCGAGCCATTAACCGAAGCGGAGGAGGCGATCCTTCGCCAGTCAGCAGAGGACTACGATGTTGAAGTGGCTGCCGAAAGGCTGGGAGTTGCCAGATTTATGTCTGACGATCCCTATGAGGTTCAAAAGCTGTCTCGATACGGAACATCGATGAATCTCGATGGCATCTGGGGTGGCAACATGTTTGAAGGGGGCTCCGGTGCGATCCTCCCTAACCGTATCGTTTCAAAACATAACTTCCGCTACGTGCCTAACATGGACGGCATGGACATCGTTGCCAAACTTCGCGCTCACCTGGACAAGCATGGCTACGAAGACGTTGAAATCAACGTGGTAGGAGATGTGCCATGGGCGAAGATGGACGATAACAATGAACTTGCGCAGGCGGTTCGCGATATGCGTGAAGCCTTCGGCGTCGGCAATCCAGATCCTGTGGCGGAGGAAACTATTCTCGGTGGCTATTGGCCTGCCTATCTGTTTGCAGGCGATGTCCTGGATATTCCAATTGCAGGCGGCCAGGTTGGAACCGGCGGTGGCTCACACGCTGCCAATGAGTGGTTCGTCGTTGAAGGTGCAGGCAACACCTACGGAATGGCGGGCATGGAAAAGTCGATTGCTATGGCGATTTATAACTACGCTGGTGCCAACTCTGCGCCAGCAACTGAATCGGACGACTAATAAACTCTCAGCAACAGCTGCAGCAACGGAATCCTGCAATGCAGAATTCCGTTGCTGCAAACACAAGGA
>JANQJM010000120.1 GCA_028281635.1 Pseudomonadales bacterium
GAGATTCATACACTTGGGCCTCAATCGACATTGGAGGAAGTGAAACCGGAGTGTCGATACTGAATTTGCCGACCTCGTCGAAACTCAACTGAGCCTGGAAGAGGCCTTCCTGAAATACCGAAAACTCCAAGGCAGTCTCTGCAGCCGTATCGACTACCATTGATCCACCATCAAACACCAATTCGTCCTGCCCTCCGACGAGATTGATGTAAACAATCGGAAATCCCCCTTCCTGACTGCGCTGCCCCAACAGAGATTTCCGTTCTTCCTGCTTGCCAATATGAAAGGGTGAGGCATTGATATTGATAAGCAAGCTGGCCCCTGCCTCGCGTGCCTGAGAAACCGGTTCCGGCTCCCACAAATCCTCACAAATGGTGAATGCGATTGGCTGATCTTTAATCTTGACGACGCACGGGTCGCCACCAGGCTGAAAGTATCGGCGCTCATCGAACACCTGGTAGTTAGGGAGACATTGCTTATGATAGGTGGCCAGAACTTCACCGGCATGAATAATGGCCAATGCATTATAGATGCTGCCATTGTGCCGACTCGGGAACCCGACCACACAATAAGTTGCTAAATTGGCCGCTATGATTTTTCCCAGTGCCCGCTCGACGCGAATCTGCATGCTGGGGCGCAATAACAAATCCTCTGGCGGGTAGCCGGTTAGGCTAAGTTCTGGAAAGGCCACGATGTCAGCGCCGTACTCTTCGATGGCTTGCTTGCAGCTTTCGATGATTCGATCAGTATTGCCATCAATGTCACCCACCAGCAGATTGAGCTGGGCCATGACTATATTCAACTTCCCTGGCATCGATCCTCCAATTCACTCTCGATAACTGCTTTCAACCTTAATCTAGCTCGTCTATTGTACGATAAATTGACTTGAGAAAGCGGTAATCACACCTATCTCGACGAGCTTTACCTGCCCTTGCAATGATTGAAAGAACCTCACAGTACGAAGAACAGATAGCGAACGTTTCGATCGTATACAACATCTATCGCATCGTTTTGCCACTGGTGCTGTTGATGACTTATATCAGTTCACCAGATACCTCGGTGCTGGGTATCCTCGACCCGACTCTGTTCGTCCAGGTCAATGCGGTATACGCCATCTTTGGCGTAGTCCTCACCTTTTTCACGCAGTCGGTGCGCCGCTTCATGGGCAAGCAATCTGTAGTGAGCGGCTTGTTGATCGCAGACATCCTGGTGATTGCCTTGCTGAACTACACCAGCCGAGGCATAGCCAGTGGCCTTGGTTTATTCATGATTGTAACTATCGCCGCTGGCAGTATCTTGATCCGTGGACGCATCAGTACTTTTCTTGCTGCAGTAGCAACACTGGCGATCATCTATTCCGAGATTATCCTTACGCTGGCGTTCGAAGACGCTCCGAATCAGTTTCTGCAAACTGGCATCCTTGGAATTATCCTGTTTGCCACTTCACTTTATGTACAAACTCTGACCGACAGAATCTACAAGGCCGCACAACTTGCGGATAAACAAGCCAGTGACATCGTTGATTTGGAAAAGCTTAACAATGAAATCATTCAACGTATGCGCACCGGAGTCATGGTGGTAGATTCGGCACTGCATGTTGTAACTATGAACAGTGCTGCCCGCACTACCCTGTTACCCCTTCTGAATGAACTGAAAGAAATCGATCCGGCGAATTCTAACCGTCTTCCGGAAATCATCGCCGACCAACTTGCTCTGTGGAAAATTAATCCCAAGCGACAACCGCAACCCATCAGCATTCCAGACAGCAACAAGCAGATACAACTTAACTTTGCCTTCCTCGATCCCGAAACTGATTCCGATATTCTCGTATTTCTTGAAGATAACCGGCAAATCGTTCAGCGAGTCAGGCAGATGAAACTTGCGTCACTGGGTCGGCTCACAGCCAGCATTGCCCACGAAGTACGCAATCCGCTTGGCGCCATCAGCCACGCCAGCCAGCTGCTAAGGGAATCAGACAGTGTCCCCGATGACGACAAGCGCATGATCGAAATCATTTTGGATCATTGCAGCCGCATTAATTTAATCATCGAAGATGTCCTTGACGCATCCAGACACGACGATACTTCAGCTAATCGGTTCAGCCTCAATGATTGGGTACCAGCGTTTATTGAGAACTACAAAGCCACGCATGAAGTGTGTGATGATATTCAGTTTATAGCTGAGAAAGATGATATTCAGGTAAACGTAATCACCGGCCAATTGGAACAAGTATTAAATAACCTCTTCGACAATGGACTTCGTTACAGCAAAAAACACACCGGAAGTGCAACCCTAACCGTCGTAGCTGGAGTCGACGAGAACGAAGGAGACGCTCAGCCATACCTCAACATTATTGACGATGGCGAAGGTATCAGTGGGGAGGCTGAGTCTCGATTATTTGAACCGTTTCACACCACAGAGAGCACGGGAACTGGCCTTGGTCTTTATATATCCAAGGAACTGTGCGAAGCTAATCAATCCCAACTCGTTTATGGACGCACAGACGAAAACAAGAGCTGTTTCAGTATTTACTTCAGCCACCCTGATCGTTCAGTTGCCTAACCTGAGTTTGTTCCAATATTAATAACACCATGACTTCCAGAGTACTCATCGTTGATGATGAACCCGATATTCGAGAACTGCTTGAGATAACTCTGGGTCGCATGTCGCTCGGCACTGCCAGTGTTGCCGACTTAAGCTCTGCACGTGAAATTCTGTCGAAGGAAGAGTTCAATCTCTGTCTCACCGACATGCGGCTACCAGATGGCGATGGAATTGAATTAGTAGAGCATATACAAAGCGACTACAACCAGATCCCAGTGGCAGTAATTACCGCCCACGGTAGCACCGAAACAGCTATCAAGGCGCTTAAGGCTGGCGCTTTCGATTTCGTCTCCAAACCAGTTGATCTGCAAAAGCTCAGAGATCTGGTGGAGTCAGCACTGCGCCTGAGCACAGAATCGGAAGTCAATACCGCACAACAATCCACCGTTTCCGCAGACGCTATCTCCACCATCACAGGACATTCACCACGTATTCTTGCTCTCAGAGAACAGATCGGAAAACTCGCTAGAAGTCAGGCACCCATCTACATCAGTGGCGAATCTGGCGCAGGTAAAGAACTCGCAGCTCGCGCTATCCATGAGCAGAGTTCTCGCCGGGATGGTCCTTTCGTTGCGGTAAACTGTGGCGCTATACCTGAGGAACTCATGGAAAGTGAATTATTTGGCCATTTGAAAGGCAGCTTCACCGGGGCAGACCAGGACAAGCAAGGACTGTTTCAGGCCGCTAACGCTGGTACGCTTTTTCTGGATGAAGTAGCTGACCTTCCTTTGCATACCCAGGTCAAGTTGTTACGAGTGATTCAGGAGAAAGCAGTAAGACCCGTTGGCTCGCAGAAAGAGGAGGCCGTTGACGTCCGCTTATTAAGCGCAACTCACAAAAACCTTTCGAAAGAAGTCGAACAAGGCCGCCTGCGTCAGGATTTGTTCTTCCGCATCAATGTCATCGAGCTTGCGGTGCCAGCGCTGAGAGAACGGCTGGATGATCTACCCGAATTATCCGCGGCACTACTCAGCAAAATCGCTGCTGAAAACGACATTCCTGAATGCAGCCTCAGCGAAGAGGCACTTTCCGCCTTAAAGGATTATTCGTTTCCGGGCAATGTCAGAGAGCTGGAGAATATTCTGCAACGGGCCGCAACTTTGTGTGAGGATAATGTAATCACTTTGGCGAATCTGGAGTTTATGGCCGCACCCAGCGTCGACACTGTTGCCGAACAGGTAACTGAGAACGAACCGACCGCCGTTGCTTCACCGAAAGAGCTCACCATGGATGAAGATTTCTCACTGGAGAAACATCTTGAGGCAATAGAAATCGAAGCGATCGAAAAAGCGCTGGAGGAAACTCGTTGGAATAAAACTGCGGCTGCCAAAAAACTCGGCATGTCATTTCGTTCCCTTCGTTATCGATTGAAAAAGCTTGGTCTGGATTAACCAGCCAGTTTTTGCTCTTCTGAATTTGCAGGAAATCTATAGGCTCGAGGATTGATTTCAGGTTCCCGTCGCAACAACAGATCAGCCATTAGTCGCGCCGAAGCTGGAGCCAACACCAGGCCATTGCGGTAGTGCCCAGCACTGACATGTAGATTCACGAATCCCGGTACCTTATCAATAATAGGCACACCATCGGCCGACCCTGGTCGCAACCCTGCCCATTGGGCTACAGGTTTCATTGTTTCCAACACTGGAAGGATTTTTTCTGCTGACTGGCGCAGCGTTGACTCAGCCTCCTGGGTGATCGTCTTATCGAAGCCAGCGTGCTCCAGAGTACTTCCAACCAGTAGGTGTCCATCTGTACGCGGAATCAGATAGCGCCCATTGTGCAGCAATATTGAGTTTATAGGCGGTTGGGAAAATTTGTAGAGCAGCATCTGTCCTTTAACGGGCGCGACGGGCAAGTTAAGACCTACCTTCGCCAGTATTTCGGAACTCCAGGCACCAGCGGTTATGATCAATTGCTCAACAGCCAGACACTTCGTTCCGCCTGCCGCGTTCTTCAATATTATCCCTATTACTTTATCTCCTGCAGATTCCAATCCATGCACCGCAGCGTTTTCAATTAAGCGCACTTGCGGCATCGCCAGCAGACTGGCCTTTAGTGCCTTGCACAATCTCGGATTTCTGATATTGGCGACCATTGGCATCCATAGCCCTTGCCGAAATCCGTCGCGGAGACCCAGCTCTTTTTGGTAACAGTCATCGGCATTCAACTGCAGCATCTGGCGATTTTCCTGCTGTGCCCACTGCAGTGCCGCACCGCTGTCCTCAGCATCTAACATCAACAAACCACATTGGTTAAATTCGACGTCGATACCTGTCTGCTCTGTCAGCTGGGCAGCCAACTCAGGATAAAAAGCCTGCGCCCAATTCGCCAGGGCTGTTACAGCGAACGGATAACGCCAGGGGTAGAGTGGAGAGACGATTCCGCCGCCAGCCCATGAGGCTTCCTGGCCAACTGCCCCTTTATCAATCAGAGTTACCGATGCACCAGCCTGGGCCAACTCCCGTGCCAAGAGTAAGCCATTGATACCCGCACCAGCGATCATAAAATCGGACATTGGTGAAAACTTGTTGCAGAAGATTGAGCTTAACTAAACTGAGAACAGACTCTAACTCTATTCACAAGGAGGTGGAAGAGATGGATAAATCGCAAGGCTTAACAGTAATCGAACTGCTAATCACCTTGTTCATTCTGTCACTGCTGACTGCTATAGCATTACCAGACTTCGAGGAGATGCTACAGCAAAAACGCATAGACCTTACTGCCAAAGAGCTGCGCCAGGCAATCGAAGTGGCAAGAACGGCCGCAATCACCAAGAACAGCATAGTGACTATATGCCGATCCAAACAGGGAAATTCCTGCAGCGGACAATGGCAAGACGGTGTATTAGTGTTTGTCGATTACAATGCAGACCGAAAATTGGATGTCGAGGACATCCCAGTGCGGCATTTTACTTTTTCTCAATTCAAAGGCGACATCACCTGGCGAGCTTTTCAGAATCGCCAATACCTGCAGATCACCGCCCTGGGATTCACTAATTATCAGAATGGTAACTTCACATTGTGCCCGGCCAACGGTGATCTAACACAGGCAAGGCAATTGATCATCACTCGTACGGCGAGGGTTCGGCATGCCCAGGACAGCAATGGGGATGGAATTAGAGAGGATAGCCGGGGACGGCCAGTACGCTGCGGTTAACGTTGCCAGCACTCGTCAGCAGTGTCGCCTGTTGCACCACGAACGCCGGTATTGCTAATTGTCAGCGTTGCACATGCATCGGCGGTTTGTTGTCCAACCGCAGTAGCAGTCGCGATAAAACTAGTGGCTATGTTTCCGGTTGCACCCACCGCCACCGTAATATCGTACAAACCATTCTCGGTAGTTCTGGTAGTACCATCAGTGGTAACTAAAGGAGTTGCATCCAATACAAAGGAGTTATTCGAAGAAAAAAACCTTTCCTGATCCGACGCCACGATCATTAACTCACCTTTGGCTTCTGCCCTGCCACTTCGCAACACACTGTTCTCATAGGCAGGCAAGGCGATAGCAGCAAGCACACCCAGTATGGCTACCACAATTAGTATCTCGATCAAGGTGAACCCTTTAATTGTCGGCAGAGCTGCGGACTTGTTAAAGCTTGGCATGTTCCTCACCACTCGTTTTCATCATTATTATTAATAGTTATCTTTAGTGGCTATCAAAGTCTTCAATCAGGTTGTTAGGCCCCAGCACTTCAACCAATTCGAGAATGCCATCATCTATGGTGAAGCGTACAACCATGCCCAATTCCAGGTCTGAATCGGAAATCTCTTCACCACGTAGAGAAAACAGTGTGACCTCATTATCGAAGTGATACAGCACACCCGAAATCACAACCGATCCCGGTCCATCCCCTACCAGATCCTGAATGACTCCAGTTTGTGAGGGCCCTGTTATTACTCCCTGAGCGATAGCCGGAGTGGAGCTAACCCAGAGCATGGTAACCAACGCCGCCACTTTGCACATTGTATTAGACGTTACCTGGATAAGTTTAGTCAGTCTTTTCATAACACTGATCCCAATAGTCATGTTGAGCTATTCGATTTGTCGCCAGGATTGGCGTCCATAGTTCTGGTCCCCAACGCTGATCTGAATAACATCAATGTCACCACTTGCTCCCGAACCAAAGGCGATGTCCTGAGCATCGTCGGCCAGAATACTCACTGTGGGCATAATACCCACATCGGAGGCTCTGCCACCTGCATCGGTGTCATCGGCATCGTATTCACCGTCGCCATTGAGATCGAAGGCCGGAAATTCCAGCGCCCCACCATCACGAAAATCCAGATTCATGGTGTAACTCGTGCCACCAAATTCACACTCAACTTCTGAAGGAACGAGCGTGGTGAAAATTACCCTGCCGTTTCTAACAATTGCTTTACTCGTCTGCCGTTCCCCAAAGTTGGAGGAATTGGGTGTGTCTTCGATATTGGTTGGATACAAATCCATGTACCAACCACGATGAAGAGCCCAATCGATCTCATTGTCGGAGAAATTTCTCAATGTGAAAGATTCATCATCAATGCCGTCACTGTTGGTGTCGAATGACTGAGTGAATTGATTCGTAATCGATTGCTGCAACAAATTACTTGTTGAGAGGTTTGGCACATCAGAAGTATTTATATCCCAGATACCGTAGAACGTTTGGGTGGGCTGACCTGATGCTATGTTATCGTTTTCCTCGATATACTTACCGGTACCGAAATAAACCATGAAGCCAGCCAGATTGTCAGGATGGAAGGTAGCCTGAGGCTGGGAAGTAATAGGCTGTCCGGTTTGTGTAGTAAACAGAGGTGCTGGGCCACCCGAAGTCCAGGGAATACCCCAGTTAGCATTGTTGTCAGAGCTAAGATCAAACTTCCAGAGATTGCCCTCAAGATCGCCTGCATAGACATAGTCAGCGATCTGATCTCCAGTCGCATCAACGAGCAGAGGGGTATTCAATCCGTTTGGTGTACCCGTGGAACCTGCCTGAGTATCGATCTTCTTGATGAGATCGCCAGTTTCAATATCCACGATATACAGGACTGCATGCCCAGTTGTACTGGCATTGCCGTCTGCTTCAGTATTGTTATAACCGTTACCAAAAATTGCCGCCCAACTGCCGTCATTCAGTTTGGCCATCTGAGGTATGCTGAAGGAATAGCCCATGTCGGCATCATCTTCATCATCAAACTCCCAGAGCGCCAGCTCCGCAGCATTTGCTTCATCGAATCTGGAAGGGTCCGTTACGTCCAGCGCGTAAATCTGTTGGCCACCTTCTTCCAGGCCGCCAACCAGGACTGTGCGCCAGACACCATTGGAAGCTGTACCAGAATCATAAGTATTGGCGAAATACACATCGATAATTTGCGGACCGCCATCAACAAAGAAACGGTGGGTGTAGTCACCCCTGGCTAACTGATGCAGGTTTTCGTAGACTGCCGACGGTACATAGGCCAGCATTTCCGCACCGGTATCACTGTTAAACGCATGCAACATGCCGTCGTTACCCCCGACATACACCACACCCTGCCGACTGGAGTTAGCCGAAACAAAGGACGCATAGGATTTGGATTCCATGGTGTCGGAGTAACGGAAGTTTGGAACATCAACGAAATTTGGATCCGAGCTTACTATATCGCCGAGTACGCTATTGCGCAGTCTGAAGCCTTGACCAGTTAGTTCGTTGCTGTCATCGCCACGCAGATAGTTCAGGATGTCTTCACCGAAATCCTGGTTGTCATTAATTTCTGCAACAACTACCGATGTGAAGGCATAGGGCGCATCCGTCATCAGATCTTCCAGCTGATCTGCATTGAGATCTGAAGCACCCGGATTTGTGTAATCGGTGGGGAAGCGAAATGGGACGCCCCGACCTTCTACATCACCACCGGCCGGATTATCTATATCGGGATTAAAGGTAATGATTTCCCGACCAGTGTCAAAGTTTTGAAGGTTAATCTGGTCACCAGCATCCCAGGCTGGAACGGCATCAATTGTGCCATCTAAATTAATGTTGAAAGCCAACAACTGACCTTTCCAGTCAGAACTGTCGAAGCGCGCCTGAAACAGTTTACTGCCAGACCTCAGGGATCCAGAGTTAGTCGCTACTGAGGCCGCGGAACCCACTCTGTCGGCAATCTCCAACAAAGCTTCACCAATAGCCGCAGCAACTTCATTAGGCGACTGGGCAGACACAAAGAATGCCTTGCTGTTAAAGGCAGCGTGCCACAAGTCATCAATTTTCTCTGGGTTAGTATTTACCGTGGAGCCACTTCGCCCCCAGAGGTCATCTTCTGCCTGTTCGGGATTGGGATAGCCATCGTTATCTGTATCCACCAGACTACCTTCCACACCGAAGGCCACGGTGAAGGTCACCATGTGCTGGTGCTCAGCCGGATCGATAGGCGTAGTTGGCACTTCGTCGTCTAGTGGACTGAGGTCCTCTGTGTAAAAGTAATGAGCAACGTCCGCTACAGTGTCATAAGCACCGTCGCCATCTTCATCGCCAATCGCAGAAGTGTATGGCGCGCTGCCACCCCAATACCCGTCTGTGAATAGTACACTGTAGTTTTGCTGGCACTCGGAAACGATTGGATCAGCATACGCCCCGTAGTAGTTGTCATAATAACGGCCGGCAACTTCCAGTCCCCGTCGTAGAGGTGTGCCCTGACCTTCCCACTCCCAGCTGGCCATAGTGTCAACCAATGCCGCGTTATGTGCAGTGTAGTCGTCGAGCGCAATATCAGGCACTTCAACAAACACATCGTCCCAGTCATTAATTTGCGCCAGGCCAAAGCGGAAACTGGGATTGGAATTCACAACCAGCGACACCGCACCTTTGGACACGAATGAGCGCTTGCGCGCATACTGGTACCAGTTGGCGATATTCTGTTTTTCCTGAGTAAGGGTACGTCCCCAGGGATTAGTGCCAACACCACTAATCAGACTGGTGGTTTTAGTGGTGCCAAAACAGTCTTTATACGGAGGGTCATCGTCTACGTCACTGTCGTCACAGTTGCCATTTGTAAAACCGTCGCTTCCCGCAGCCGGCACAGTCCGTAACTCAACGTCGATCTGACCTGCATTCACCGTATATTCTGTAAAAGAATCCCAAAGATCGATTACACCATCACCACTTGGTGCATCTCTGGCTGTGGTTGGTCCTTCAACTTCATCGTCATTATCGAGCTCCGCACTGTGATCATCAATCCACACGTTGTATCTGAAGCCTGTCAGGTCACGCAGTAAAGTATAACCGTTGGTACTGTTGTCTGGGTTACTGCGAGCGGCGGTGAAATTGGCATCGGTGTATCCAACCCACGGGCTGTAATCCACTGCCGGGTTGTAATACATAATGTTCATGTCCGAGGATCCAGCCCGCCAATCATTATCAAAGGAGCGCGGCTGATCCTCGATGGCCTCCCGGTCACAATCGTCGGTTCTATAGGTGCTGTCGGTGTTTATGGCGGAGGAAAAGATATAGTAATAAGTCTTGGTGCCGGTGCACTCTCCATTGTTGGACCGCGTACGCAAATTACCGTCATTCTGCAGCCCGCGGGTATTATTGGATGACCAATAATCATCGAAAGGATGGTAATCAACGGTCAGTATCTCCCAGTCCATTGACCCGGAGTCATCCATCATAAAGAAGACGTTGGGATCAATCTGGGTACCCAGGAACAGGGGACTGTCAGCCAAAGCCAGGACGTCAGCCTTTGCGGTAGGCACATAGGACAGCAAGAAGACTGATCCTAACCAGGTAAAAAAAAGTCGAATATGCTGTTTAACACTCATCGTTTGCCTCCAAGGTGAATTGCACCCTGAACACTAGTCATAGGTTTGTACAAAAGTCGCTTGCACCACAGCGGAAGTGGTATTTGCAATACCCCAACCTGCGGCCGTAATGCGATGAAAAATTCTTGGCACCGTGGTTTCGCCGCCACCGACCGCAATAGATTGACCGGTATCTACAGTCTTGTATTCCTCAATCAGGTAGCGCGGTTGGGTTGCCACGATCGGCACATTGGCTGGCGCATCACCATTGGCTGTCCACCAGGCAGCGTTAACATTGGCGTGTTCCCACCAATACATGCCATCGGCCGGATCCAGTGCTATATCCGGGTCGTCTTCGCCCCATACAGTAGTGCTGCCATCGCTGCTAGTAATGGGCAGTGTATCCTGCAGTATCAACCAGGCCTCTGCCGCTTGCAGGGCCGTGTCCGCGGCGTTAAACGCTCGCTCCTTATCTACCATATTGGCTGACATGCGTTCTTCCAGTGTGGTGGATTCCATACCGGACACGCCCATCATGGTGAGTACCGTGAGAAATATTAGACAGAACACCAGGATGGCGCCCCGCTGTTGCTGGATTCCTGGCAGACCTGCTCTGTTATTGAGTTTTTTCATTGTGAGTTAATTTACGTTAAAGAACCTGAAATTCTGTGACCTGGCTCTAATCTCCCGTCACCCTCTTTTATGTACCGATAGCCCGATTTCTGAGGCTGATTGTGGTTTGAAACACACGCCTCGCTCGCTCTCCTTGCGGCAAATCACCATTGGTGCCAACGCCATTGTAAGTGACACCATTAAAGACATAAGGCTGAGGGGCGGGCACCGTTCCGTCTTCTACCGACTGCATCAACAGGCTGACACGCACCGCGATCACCTCATCCCAATCGAATACCTGATCGGCAGTCAGCCAGGCATCCACTGTGGCCCGCACATCCTGATCAGTGTTCACGCCATACAGCAGCTGCATGGACTCCACACCCTCAACCAGTTCCTCGGGCGCCGCGATAGTGCCATCTGTATCTAATACGGCTCGGAACAGGGTTGGTGGATTTGCGGCATTGTTGTCTCGTTTACCAACGTAGTAGAGAGCGCCTTCCAGTCGCATAACTTCAGCAGTGGATGCAACGGTAGCTGGGGGAGCAGTCTCTGCAAAGGAGGTTAATGTTGCCCCAGCCACATTCCCCATCGGGCAGGCATTGCTAATCGTAATGGTGGTGACCAATCCCACATTGCTCACCACACAGGCCTGGGCGAAATCAACTTGCTCACAATCACTGATAATAAGAAAATCATTGACCTCAATACCTGCATTGGTCGTAGTCGTTACGGTGGGTCCATCCGGGTTTCCTGTGTTGGCAATTCTTGTTACCAGAGCAGAATTTCCAACTCCTCCCCATAAGCGCATGATGTCAGAGTTCGGCACTGCTTGAACGGTCGGTATATTAAAGCCAGGGAAATCAGCACCCGTCCATTCGGCATTGGTTGATGCAATCGTGGCCACATTTTCCACACTGTTGTTAATGTCACCTGGCGCTGTTCCAGCCGCCTCCCAGCCCTGAATGCCATAGCCGGGTTGCATCGTGGAGTTAACCGGATGATTCAGCACATCATTAGCTGACAAGCCTTCCATGGAGGCAAAACAGCCCAGGTAACCTGCCATACGAATCTCATTGGCGAGAAAATTCAGAGCAAAACGGCTGTTTTCCTGCATACGCAAGCGGGCGTCCTGATCACGCTCGGTAGCAGAGCTTCCCACATATATCTGTATTACACCCGCAGCCAGGGTGAGACCCAGCACCATGGCGATGAGCAACTCAATCAGGCTAAGTCCTGCCATGCGCATGGGCAGACTGAATGAATTCAATGTTGAACTGCTTATTCTCATGATAATTCCGTTAGATTGGCCGCCACATGGTTCGAATGGCCTGGTTCGCTGTACCGTCTCGATTGTCATCCCAGAATATTTTCACTGCGTAGATTGTGCCCGCACCATCGCACGCCGGCACGGTGGCGGTGCCATCATTGCCTGAGGAATCCAGACAAATAATTCCTACTCCACCGGGCAATGCCGCCGCCACACTGGCAGTCCAGTCCAGCACATCCTGGTCAGCCATTTCGGCTGATGTACAACCTGCCACAGTGAAGCATGTCGCTGTGGCAGCACCTGCCGCATTATCGTAATCACCATTGGCAACTCCGATCTTATTGCCACGCATACGTTCGATGGCTTCTGAGGTCAGCATGGTGGCCTGGGTGCGGTAGTACGCCGCCTGGTTATTGCGAAGACTCACCGATTGCACACCGGCAATACCCAGGAGACCGAATGAAAGCACCAGTAACGACACCAACACTTCCATCAGCGTGGTGCCGAATTCTAGATAGAGTGGTTTTTTGCTCAGGCGGTGTTTCATGGACAATTTGCACCTTCCGCTCGACGTCCTCTTCCCGAGGGGCCAATTATGATGCAACGCAGATTGTTCACGTTGCCGCTGGAAGGCGTCACCCTAAACTGTTGAGTACCACCTGTAGAGCTGAAGCCAAGATCGTTATAGGAAAACATATTCACTGTAAACGTGCCGGTGCTGCCAGCACCAAGCGTGTCAAACACGCGAATGACTTCGTCACCGGCATCAACAGAACCCCCTGCTCCATTGGCATCGCCGTTATTATCAACGAAAACAATCCAGCCTTCTGTCCAATTGGCAGCATCGCAATCAGCGCCATTACTGCTGGCACAGATGGAAACATCCTGACCTCGTTTAATAGCCTCACTGCGCGCCAGATTCAGGGTAGTTAGCATGACCTTGATCTGGGAGTTGGTATTGGCCGCTTCCACGGTGTCGGTGAATCCAGGCAATGCGAGTCCGATGAGGATGCCTAGAATGGCAACCACAAATAGCAGCTCTATCAAAGAAAAGCCCTTGATTTTGCTAATGTTTTCTCGCATTTGCTAACCTTTTACCAGTCCTTTCGGACCGTTGCTAGTCACTCAGAGTCCAATTCGGGTATGGCCATTAATCCGTCTGAGTCGCCCGGAATTCCTATACTTTGTCGGACTATAAGTGAGGAATTCAATCATTTTTTGGGTCCAGCTGGGGAAACCATACTGTACTGACCTGCTGGTACCGTGAAATAGCGCGAAAAATGGGGATTTGCAGGAGATTAGATGCCGAGTTTGTGACAGGATTCACATCGCTGTAGGCAAAAATCTCGAGTTCTGCAGAAATCTCCACCTGGCCCCGAAAGTGTAACGCTATCAGCAGCTTGGGAAAAGAAAATCGCAGTAATAGTTAAGGGAGTTCACCCGCCAGTATAACGGGGAATTCGACCATGGAATTGGATATCGTCGCAATCGCCATTCTGATGCTTACGGGTTTCTTCGCAGGGTGGATAAACACCCTTGCCGGTGGCGGCTCAAATCTCACCCTGCCCGCCCTGATGATGCTGGGTATGCCAGCGGACGTAGCCAATGCTACCAATCGGGTGGCGGTCCTGATGCAGTGCGTGGTAGGGGTTGCCGGTTTCGACAAACACCACTCCCTGGATCGGCCAGCCATTGTACCTGTACTGATTCCTACTATCGGGGGTGGTGCGGTCGGCGCCCTAGGTGCTGCTCTAATGCCAAATCTGTATTTAAAACCGGTGCTCTTGCTCACGATCCTTGCCATGTCGGCTCTGATCCTGTTGAGACCCAGCATCATTTCGCCCCTTCCTGGGACTCCCACCTTGTCCCCAACAGAAAACAATAAAGCGTGGTGGGGATTGTTTGCTGCCGGTATCTATGGCGGGTTTGTGCAGGCGGGCGTGGGATTCATCTTGCTCGCCGCATTAGCGGGTGGCCTGCGATACGATCTGGTGCGAGCCAACGCCTTGAAGATGACCTGTGCGCTGGCCTTCACCGTGGTGGCCCTATTGGTGTTCCTGGTGTTTGGTCAGGTTCGATGGATTCCAGGACTCATCGTTGCCGTCGGGACTATGGCAGGCGCGCACCTGGCGGTGAAGTTCGCGGTGAAAGCCAAACCAGAAACCATTAAATGGTTTCTGTTCGTGATGACCTTGTGCGCTGTCGCTGGTGGATTCTTACTCTAGAGGAAAACGGTCGATAATCTGACTTGTTCGTCACTAAGGAAATTCAATTTCGATAGCTGCGCCACCCAGCTCCGAACTCAGCACCCTGATTTCACCGCCATAACTGTCTACGATATCGGTGACCACAGCCAGGCCGATACCCTGACCCTGTGCCAGGGTGTCCGCCCGGGCACCTCTTTGCAGGACATACTCGAGTTTTTCATTGGGAATGCCTTGCCCGTCGTCTTCGATCCGAATCAGCACACCGGCTGATCGCTCTCCTGCCGAACGTGCTTCGACGAAAATGTTGTTGTTGCCATATTTGAACGCGTTGTCCAAAACATTGCCCAATAATTCTAACAGGTCTCTCTCATCGCCAGAAAAAAGAATGGAATTATCCAGTTTTGTTTCGACTTCTATGTCTTTATCCACATAGACCTTTTGTAATGCGGCAATCACTTTTTCAATCGCGGCCGCAATATTTGCATGACGCGCCAACGTGCTGGTTTGATTAGACTGCACTGCCCGCTGCAATTGATAGGTGACGATCTGATTCATCCGATCCAGCTGATCACTCACCGTTTCAATTTTTTCGGTAACCCCGGTTTCCGATTTGTCCGATGAACGAATTTCTGGAAGGATGCCGGATACTACAGCCAGGGGCGTTTTTAAACTATGGGCCAAATCACCCAACGTGGTTCTGTAACGCTGTTGCTGTTTGCGTTCTGACTCAATTAACAGGTTGAGGTTGGCCGTGACCCCTTGCAACTCCTGGGGATAGTCACTCTCCAGCTTGTCAGCCTCGCCACTCTCAATACTTTTCAGATCGTCAGCCATACGGCCCAGAGGCGATAATCCCCAACGCAACAGCAGAAGCTGGATGAATAACAATAGAATCGCGGCACCACCCAACCAGAACCACAGGTTGGTTCTGAAGTCGGCTATCTCTGCATAGTACGGTTCGGCATCCTCAATGACAGAGAAGCTATATTCACTAATTCCGTTCTCCCAGAGAATTCCGTAACTCAATCTGAAGAACGTTCGATTCTCTCCCACCATGCGCTCAAAACTTGTTTCACCGACATTGACTCGCTCGCGCAAAAAATCTGTAGAAGGTGGGTTAAAGGTGCTGGCCGAATCGCTGCGCCAGAGCTCTCCTTCACTGCTGCTGCTTATATAGCCGTATAGACCCGAATTAAGATTACTGAATCTGGGTTCCTGCAAATCCTCAAAAAAATAGAACTCACCATCGATTTCATCTGCTGAGCCCAGCAACAAATAAATCTGTACTTGTAAGCGATCAACGGCGCCCGCCTCCACACTGGAGCCAAATGCTCGATCAACTACGATGCCGGTCAAACCAAGAAAAGCGAACAGCAGAACGCTAAACGCTAACAGTAGTCTCGACTGCAGCGAATAGGTGGGAATCCCGGGCGGTGTAGTCATGAACGCGGGCCGACTATGTTGTCTC
>JANQJM010000183.1 GCA_028281635.1 Pseudomonadales bacterium
AAACTCCAGCAGCTGCACCAGGACTGCGGTATTCAAATCGGTAGCAATCAGATCCTGGCAGAGTCAGTTGATGTGCTGGTTTTGGCGGTAAAACCTCAGATCATGAAATCGGTTTGCATGGAATTGGATCTGGCTGGCAATTCGCCTCTGGTTGTCTCTATAGCCGCTGGCATCCCTATTGCGAACATAGCGAATTGGTTGGGTGACAGCGTTGCGATCGCGCGCTGCATGCCAAACACACCAGCGCTGGTGGGGCGCGGAGCCAGTGGCTTGTATGCCAACGCCCATGTTTCGGCCAAGCAAAAGCAATTGGCACAGAGTTTAATGGAAGCGGTGGGAATAGCAGTCTGGGTTGACTCGGAACAAGCCATCGACGCAGTGACTGCTTTGTCAGGCAGTGGACCTGCCTACTACTTCCTGTTTTTGGAAGCCATGCAAGCTGCTGCGAAAGAACTTGGGCTGAGTGAATCCGTGGCAGAACAACTCAGTCTGCAAACTGCGCTTGGAGCCGCGGAACTGGCAGTAAGTAGTGATGATGATGTGGCGGAATTGCGTCGCAAAGTCACATCGCCAGGCGGCACCACTGAACAAGCCCTGCAGGTATTTGAGTCTGGTGGCTTGCGTGAGCTGGTGCGAGAAGCGCTTGCGGCTGCCGATAAAAGGTCTCAGGAACTAGCTCAAGAATTTGGTGAAGACTAATTGATTGGCAGAAAAAATGAAGAGAAAGCAACATGGATGATTTAGGAAGTTTAGCAGCAAGAATTTTCAACCTTATCGTCGGCATTTATCTGTTAGCAGTGTTAATGCGCTTCTTGCTGCAGATTGCGCGAGCGGATTTTTATAATCCTGTGTCTCAGGCTGTAGTCCGCATTACTGATCCGATGGTCCGAGCCTTTCGCAGTTTTATTCCCGGCTATAAGGGTATTGATTTTTCCTGTTTAGTATTAGCGCTTGTCATCCAAGGTATCGCCGTATGCACACTAATCGTTCTTTACGGGGGTTCAATACCGTCTGTCGGCTTTATCATAACTTTGGCTTTCCTCGGTGTGGTCTTTTTCATCATAAATATTTACTACTACTCCATAATCGCGCTTGTCATAATGTCTTTCGTAATGCTGTTCTCAGGAAATATGAACCCTCACCCCATATTGCGATTGATATGGCAGTTAACTGAACCGGTAATGGAACCGGTACGCAAAGTGATCCCGCCAATGGGCGGATTAGATATTTCACCTTTCTTTGTATTCATCGCTATAGGTTTCATTAAAAATCTGTTGCGCGACATATTCGCTATCAACGGTCAAGTTGCCCTGGTCGTAATAGGCATCTAGAGCTTTCCACTAAATATCCGGAATTTTTGCGTTTACACATCAGAGAATTCGGAAACAAGTCAATTATTCAGGTCATGACGGAAGAGTTCCCAATAGACTCGGTAGGTTTAGTTTCTCCGCAGCTATTTCACTTCGATGATGAGTTGACGCTACGTAGTGGAAAAGTATTGCGGGGATTCGATTTGATGGTGGAAACCTACGGCGAGCTTAATGCAGAAAAGTCCAATGCGGTCCTGATCTGTCATGCCCTCAGTGGGGACCACCACGCTGCCGGCTACCACAGTGAGGAAGACGGCAAACCCGGTTGGTGGGAGGCCTGTATTGGTCCTGGCAAACCTATCGATACGGACAAATTCTTTGTTGTCTCCCTGAACAATCTTGGGGGCTGTGCCGGCAGTACCGGACCTATATCTGTAAACCCGCAAACTGGCACATTTTACGGGCCGGATTTCCCAGTGGTCACGGTGCGCGATTGGGTCAAAAGCCAGGTTATGCTGATGGAGAAACTTGGCATACAGCAGTGGGCCGCTGTCGTGGGTGGCAGCCTTGGTGGCATGCAGGTTCTGCGCTGGGCGATCAGCTATCCTGAGCGCTTGCATCACGCAGTGTGCATTGCTGCAGCGCCAAAGCTTTCTGCACAGAACATCGCTTTTAATGAGGTCGCTCGACACTCAATCATTAGCGATCCTAACTTCCACGACGGACGCTATCTGGAGCATCAGACCTCCCCCAAACAAGGGCTGATGCTGGCGCGTATGGTCGGGCATATAACCTACCTGTCAGACAGCGCCATGCGTTCCAAATTCGGCAAAACAGTAGGCGACTTTGAGACATCTGGTTCAAACTTTGGTCGCGATTTACGAAGTGGCAAACTCAGTTTCGGATTCAATGTCGATTTTCAGGTAGAGAGTTACCTGCACTATCAAGGTGAACGCTTTTCTGAAAACTTTGATGCCAATACTTACCTGCTAATGACCAAAGCACTCGACTACTTTGATCCTTCAGTGGATTTTGATGGTGATCTCAGTAAAGCATTTGCTAATAGTAGCTGTAAGTTTATGTTGCTATCTTTCAGCACCGACTGGCGTTTTCCTCCAGAACGTTCAAGAGAACTTGTGAACGATCTGCTTAAAGCAGGACGGGAAGTGACCTATGTTGAAATCGAAGCCGATGAAGGTCACGACGCCTTCCTGTTGCCAATTCCAAGGTACATGAATGCCTTTACTGCTTACATGAATCGAGTGTTCAGGGAGAAATGCAGCAATGCGACCTGATCTCGAAATCATTCAGCAATGGATCGAACCCAATAGCCGTGTCCTCGACCTGGGATGTGGTGACGGCAGCCTGCTGCATTTTCTAAATGAAACCAAGAATGTCAGCTCAATCGGGCTGGAGATTGATCAAGACAATATCGAGCAGTGCATTGAAAACGGGGTAAACGTTATCGAACAGAATATGGATAAAGGCCTGGATAACTTTCAGTCCGATAGCTTCGATACGGTCTTGTTGGCACAAACACTACAGGCTTTGAGTAATCCTCACCTGCTCGTGGAGGAAATGCTCAGAGTAGGTAAAAAGGGAATCGTTACTTTTCCAAATTTCGGTAACTGGAAGAGTCGCCTTTATCTTGCTACACGTGGGCGCATGCCGGTGAGTAAGTTCATGCCACATCAGTGGTATGACACACCAAATATTCACTTCTGCACCGTGAAAGATTTCGACGCACTCTGCAAAGAAATGAACATCCGGGTATTAACGCGAACTGTTGTAGATTCCCAGCATCAGGGAAGTTGGGCAGTCAAGGCCTGGCCAAATTTGCTCGGTGAAATCGCCATCTATCATATTACCCGAGATTAAGTGTTATGCAGCGAGTAGTGTTGGCCAGCAGTAACAAGGGAAAACTTCGTGAACTGCAGGACATGCTGGCAGTCAAGGAAGTAGAGTTGATTCCGCAATCCGAGCTTGGGGTCGGCGATGCGGCAGAAACAGGGCTAAGCTTCATAGAGAATGCACTGATTAAAGCGCGCCATGCCTGCCAGGAAACAGGTCTTCCCAGTATTGCTGACGACTCTGGCATCGAAGTGGATGCGCTAAATGGTGAGCCCGGAATATACTCTGCACGATACTCTGGCGTGAGCGGCGACGAGGCTGACGCCGCCAACAATGCCAAACTGCTTGCGGAACTGGAACAAGTTGCAGAGGCAGATCGCAGTGCACGCTTTCAATGTGTCATTGTCTATTTAAGACATGCCAGAGACCCAATGCCACTCATTTGTCAGGGTACCTGGGAAGGCAGGATTTTGTTTTCAGAGTCAGGTGTGAATGGCTTCGGCTATGATCCACTGTTCTACGTGCCCACCCACGACTGTGCTTCCGCAGAATTACCCAAAGATGTAAAGAACTCGCTTAGCCATCGCGGCCAAGCACTGCGTCAACTTCTGGAATGCTGGAATATCCGCCCCTAAGCCTCTATCTGCACATACCCTGGTGTGTGCGCAAATGTCCCTACTGCGACTTCAACTCGCATCAAGTTCATAATGGCTTGCCCGAAGACGATTACGTCGATGCACTGTGCGATGATTTGAAATTCGAAGCAGGTAATCGAAACCCAGACGACAAGCGCAAACTGCAGTCTGTTTTCATAGGCGGTGGCACACCTAGCCTATTCACTGCTCAATCCATTTCAACAGTATTAGACTGTGCAGAACAATTGTTTGGTTTCGAAGAGCACATCGAGATTACTTTGGAAGCCAACCCGGGCACGGCTGAAGCCAATCGGTTTAAGGAATACTATAGTTGCGGTGTAAATCGTCTTTCCCTGGGCATTCAAAGTTTTCAAGATGCCAAGCTGCAGGCTCTTGGTCGCATTCACAATGCACAGGAAGCAAGGCAGGCTATTGAAATGTGCAGGCAGGCAGGTTTTGAGAACTTTAATCTGGACTTGATGCATAGCCTACCCCATCAATCCGTTGTCGATGCCTTGAGAGATATTGAGCAGGCACTTGGCTTTGAACCCACACACCTGTCCTGGTATCAGCTCACTATTGAACCCAACACCGAGTTCCACAGCCGCCCTCCTGCTCTGCCCGCTGAATCGCTCTATCTGGAGATTCAAGAAGAAGGAATTAAGAGACTAAGCGCAGGTGGTTTCCAGCGCTACGAGGTGTCAGCCTATTGCCAGCCTGATTTTGCCTCTCGCCACAATCTGAACTACTGGGGCTACGGCGATTACCTGGGTATCGGCGCTGGTGCTCATGGCAAGCTCAGTAATCCATCTGAAAATACCATCTTGAGAAGTCGCAAAAAAAGGCAGCCCAATCACTACATTGCCGCAGGTATCATTCGCGATGCCGAACGAATTGAAGTTCCACAGGAGGAGCGAGCTTTCGAGTTTCTGCTGAATGCACTGAGACTGCGGGATGGCTTTGTCATAGAGGATTTCGAGAACCGGACTGGTGTCACTTTTTCCTCCATTGGAAAGCAGGTAGAATACCTCTCCGCGCAAGACCTGCTGGCTGTTAAAGACAACAGCATTACCACTACCGATCACGGCTATCGTGTCTTAAATAGCCTACTCGAAGAATTTCTAGAAACCGACTAAGGAGAGAGCGTGGAGCAACTATATAAACGACGCTGCGAACCTTGTGGTTTAGGTGCACCGGTAGTTACGGAAGAAGAGGCTAACCAGTTGCTGCTGGCTGTGCCTGCCTGGCGTAGGGAGTTCCATGAAGGCGTGGAAAAACTTATTCGCGAATTTCATTTTGTTGAGTTTAAGGATGCCTTCAATTTTACCTACAAAATCGCAAATCTGGCGGAACGGGAAGATCATCATCCAGGGATTCTTACTGAATGGGGAAAGGTGACGATCTATTGGTGGACGCACAGGATCAACGGCCTGCACGTAAATGATTTCATTATGGCGGCAAAGACGGACATGATCGCCAAACTTTCAGCACCCGCGTAGCTTATGCACAATGCTTTACAGCATGGCTGCTAATCGAATTACTTAATAGAAATTTTACTCACCAGAGCAGATTGAAATGTCAGCATCCTTGCCACCACTTCGAGATCGATTGGACAGGGTCATCAATATTCCCAGCGTGAGCTCCACTAACGCTGAGCTGGATATGAGCAATCGTCCGATCATCGATCAGCTGGCCGAGTATTTCGAAAGTCTGGGCTTCAGCAATGAAATAGTGCCCTGTGCCTCTCCCGGAAAATTCAATTTGATCGCTACTCTGGGCAGCGGGCCCGGAGGTTTGGTACTAGCCGGACATACCGACACGGTTCCTTATGATGATGAACTCTGGTCAGCTGATCCGTTTACTGTTAACGAACAGGACGGCAAACTGCTTGGGTTAGGAATAACCGATATGAAAGGTTTCTTCCCCATCGCCATGGAAGCGATTCGGGAACTCGGCGATGTTGAGTTGAAGGAACCTTTGATCATATTAGCTACCGCCGATGAAGAGACTTCAATGGAAGGTGCCAAAACCATAGCGGAGATGGGGAGACCGCGGGCACGAACCGCATTGATCGGTGAACCCACCGGACTCAAGCCAGTGCGTACTCACAAGGGCATCTTGATGGATGCCATTCGGCTGCTTGGGCAAAGCGGGCACTCTTCTGATCCCAGTCTGGGGCGTAATGCCCTGGACGGCATGCACAAGGTGATCTCTGACCTGATGGTCTACAGAGAAGAAATCAAACAGCAGTATCAAAACCCACTGTTTGAAATCCCCTACCCGACATTGAACCTGGGCAGCATCCATGGCGGTGACAACCCGAATCGAATCTGCGGACACTGCGAACTGCAGTTCGATGTCAGGCTGATGCCGGGTATGAACCTGGACACCGTTAGAAACGATATCGAGCAGAGGGTGAAGCGAATTGCTGAACCATTAGGACTGGAATTTGAACTGATCAAAAAGTTTACCGGGGTACCCGCATTCTTTGCGGATGAGAACAGCGCGCTACTAAAAGCCGCCGAAGAGCTAACCGGTCATACCGGAATTAGTGTTGCGTTTGGCACGGAAGGTCCTTATTTACAGGAACTGGGTATGGACACAATCATCATGGGCCCGGGCCATATCGAACAGGCACATCAGCCTGATGAGTATTTATCACTGGATATGATTCAACCTGCGATCGACGTCATCAAACAACTTATCATTCGAAATTGTGTGAAGGTCTAGCCCAAGGACATGGGCAGAGTGCAGCCCGAAAGCAAGAGATCAAACCACTGATGAAAAAGTCAGCACTATTCAAACTTCTTATACTTTTCGTCTGTCTGGCAGTAGCGGGCCCGGAGTCAGGCATGGCAATTGAATTGATAGTTCTATTAGATCTAATGGGGGTTGAACTCTTCTTATTCGCTCTTTTCACGCCAGTTCTGTTCTATAGTCGTATATTGATTCTCGAGATTCAGAAACTTGACCCTTATTTCTTTATCTCTCCTCGGAGAGATGTAATCGAATGCCCTGCGTTGTTTGCCCACGCAATACCATTTTTCATTGCAAGCTTGTTTTATGTAGCAAGCTCAGCTGTGGTTTCGTTTTTTCTTGGCGAATAACCTATGAGCCCAAATAACAAACTAATCTATCCTGGAACCGGTTTTCTGGATTGAATCAATTTTTTAGAGCCTTATGCCCAACGACAAAGAAATCATCGAGTGGTTTCGAGCTTCCACTACCTATATAAACTCTCATCGGGGAAAGACTTTCGTGGTATTCCTCAGTGGTGAGGCACTGGCTCATGACAATCTGCCTAATATCATTTTTGATTTGAGCCTGTTACATAGCCTGGGTGTACGGTTGGTAATCGTGCATGGGTCTCGCCCACAGATTTCTGAGGCCCTGGACAAAGCAGGTATCACTTCTCAATACAGCAATAATCTGCGCATTACCGAAGCCCAAAGTCTGGATAAGGTGACTGCAACTGTTGGCAAACTGAGCGCGCAGATCGAAGCCTTGTTTTCCATGGGGCTGAGAGATTCACCAATGCATGGCTCGAATATCAATGTCTGTCGGGGGAATTTTGTCACTGGCAAACCGGTGGGTGTGCTGGACGGCATCGACTATCAATTCACCGGGAAGATTCGAAAGGTGCAGGCTGCAGCAATCCAGCAGCAATTGGATGCGGGCAACATAGTACTTCTATCAAATCTGGGTTACTCCGTAACCGGGGAAATTTTTAACTTGTCTGCGGAAGAGGTTGCAACCGAAACAGCAGTTGCCTTGAATGCGGAGAAACTGCTCTTGTTAGTACCGACACCCGGGGTAATGTCCAGTACGAATGAGCTCGTGCCTGCCTTAACAGAAGAAGATGGTAAGCAGTACGCTAAAGAGCTGCAACAACGGGGCGATGATGAATCACTGAGTGTCTCTCGTGCCCTGCATGCTGCGCTGCGGGTTAATGCAAAGGCAGTACACCGTTCGCACCTTATCAGCTACCAAGAAAATGGTGCCATGCTGCTGGAGTTATTTACTCGCGATGGTCATGGCAGTCTGCTGAGTCGGGACAGCCTCGATAAATTGCGAGATGCCACCATCGAAGACGTAGGTGGAATTCTCAACTTGATTAAGCCACTTGAAGATGCTGGCACCCTGGTGGCTCGCTCACGTGAGTTACTGGAGAATGAAATTGCAAACTTCATCGTGGTGGAACTGGAAGAGACCATCATTGCTTGCGCGGCGCTGTATCCAGTAAGTGAACAAGCTGGCGAAGTTGCCTGTATTGCCATTCATCCCAATTATCAAAACAATGGCTTGGGAAAACGTCTTCTCGAAAGTTTAGAGAGGCACGCGAAGGCGAAGACGATGGACTCGCTGTTCACCTTGACTACGGAAGCGTCACATTTCTTTTTGGAAAATGGTTATAAAGAAGCGAGTGTGGATACATTGCCAAGCCAACGACAGCAACTCTATAACTTTCAAAGAAAATCCAAAGTACTGCTAAAGAAACTCGACTAGCTATTTGCGTTCAAGCAGACAGATACTGTAGTCATAGGGATTAGACTCATCGTGCTGAAATTCTTCGCGGCGAATTTCCTGCCATTCACCCTCATCGAACTCCGAGAGATAAGTATCACCCTCCACGTCGGCATGCACGCGGGTAAGATGAAATCGCTGCGCATGAGGAAGCGCTGCTGCGTACAAACCTGCGCCACCAATAACAAACGCCTCCTCAGCGCCATCGATGAACGCAATACTTTCTGCGATTTTTATCGCTTGCTCCAGTGAGTGCACGACTTTAGCGCCTTCAGCCTGGTAATCCTCATCTCTGGTGATCACGATACTGGTACGGCCGGTAAGTGCACGACCAATGGATTCCCAGGTCTTGCGACCCATAATGATAGAGTGGCCCATGGTGGTTCGTTTGAAGTACTTGAGATCTTCAGACAGATGCCAGGGCAGACTGTTGTTGCGCCCAATCACCCGATTTTGTGCCATGGCACAGATGAGAGATAAATTCATAATCGATTTCTTTCGCAGTCCAGCTAAACCGAGAATGGGTAGGCTATTGGCTCATGATGTTGGTAGCCTTCGACTTCGAAGTCATCCAGTGTTACCCAGGTTTCTAGATCCTTCAGGCTTTTGATATCTGGATTGATGTGAAGCTGAGGGGGGTCGAAAGGATCCCGGTTAAGTTGCACGTCGCGCATTAACTCGAGCTGATCTTCATAAATGTGAGCATTCACCACTTTATGATAAGCCATACCCGGAGTCTTGCCAGTGATCTGGGCCATCAGAGCCAGCAAGGTGAATACCTGGATCTGATTGAAATTCAATCCCAGAGGAACATCACAGGAACGTTGATAACTGGTCAGGTACAGAGTATCCCCCAGTAGCGAGAAGTTATGGGTATGCATGCAAGGGCGCAAACATCCCAGTTCGAATTCTCCTGGATTGTAAAATGTCATGATCTCCCCACGATCATCGAGATCTTTCTGTAAATTGTCCACGATCTTGCCGAGCTGATCGAGCGTACTGCCATCGGGTTTTTGCCAACATCGCCCTTGCACGCCATAGACTCGACCCATGTCATCTTCGCCCTTGCGCACAGGATTGTTTAACCAGGCTTCATTTTGGTTGGCATTGGCATCCCAGGATTTGGTGCCAAGCTCGCGGAAATCGGCGGCATTGTCGTAACCGCGCAAATAACCTAGCAGCTCAGCAATAGCAGCTTTCCAATAACTTTTGCGCGTAGTGATGATGGGGAACTGATTGTTTGCAACGTCGTAGGTGAGATCGGCGTTGATGACGGTGAGACATTTCTTGCCGGTGCGTTCGTTCTCTACCCAAACGCCTTCATCAATGATGCGCTGGCAGAGGGCCAAATATTGATGCATGGTTTCCTCAGTTTGTGTCTTGCTAAAAGTCCATTTTTATCTTGTATTGGCGACGGAGCCGGGCTGTTGATAGGCCAATAGTAAAAATACGACCCCAACGATGATGAGTGGTGCCGATAACACCTGGCCCATGGTAAGCCAATCAAACGCGAGATAGCCGATATGTCCATCGGGTTCCCGGAAGAACTCGATAAAAAATCGAAAGCACCCATAGCCAAGCGCGAATACTCCGGAAACAGCCAAACGGGGCCGTGGTTTTGATGAGAACCACCACACGATGATTCCTAATGCCACACCTTCCAGCGCAAATTCATATAACTGTGATGGATGTCGGGCCAGCTGATCCACATGGGGGAACACCATCCCCCATGGTACATCCGTGGGCTTGCCCCAGAGTTCGCCTCCAATAAAGTTGCCGAGTCGACCAGCTCCAAGTCCAAACGGAACGAAGGGTGCGATGAAGTCGATGGTGGCCCAATAGTCTTTCCCGATGCTACGAGAGTAGAAGAAAAAGGCGAGTAACACGCCCAGGAATCCCCCATGAAAAGACATGCCACCTTCCCACACGCGGAACAACCAGATTGGATCTTCGATAAAGCGGCCAAAGTTGTAGAACAGAACCGATCCCAGGCGACCGCCCAACACCGCGCCAAGCGCGCCATAAAACACCAGGTCGGAAATTTGTTCTGCGGTCCACTTGTTTTCTACCCGGCTGGCGCGATAACTTGCCAGAAGCCAGGCACCGCCAAAGGCAATGATGTACATGATTCCATACCAGTGAATACTGATGGGTCCTAGCGAGATTGCGACTGGATCAAATTGCGGGTAGGTGAGCATTACGGACCTGAGAACCGGGGCTATCTGAAGGCAAGCTTAGTATAACAAGTTTGCTTCAATCGAAGTGGAATAACCGCTACTATTCACCCGCAATTTTCACTCTCAAATTCTATGTGTTTAATTCTCTTTGCCCACCAGGTGGTAACAGAATATCCCCTGGTGCTGGCAGCCAATCGGGATGAGTTCTTCCCACGCCCAACACGACACGCGGACTTCTGGGCTGATCAGAATGGCTCTCAGCAGATTCTGGCTGGTAAGGATTTACAGGCCGGAGGGACCTGGTTGGGTATCAATCGGGAAGGCCGATTTGCAGCGGTCACGAATATCCGTGATCCCTCGCAAGCAGAACAGAAACCTCGTTCCAGAGGTGAGTTGCCTGTACGGTTCCTGCAGTCGTCTTTGAGCGCGCAGGAATATGGGGACAAGCTGCGTAAATCATTTGATGACTACGCAGGTTACAACCTACTGGTGGCCGATCAGCACTCCATGGTTTACGTGAACAACTTTGAATCGCTGGTACATGAGCTGGAACCGGGAATCTATGGTCTCTCCAATGCACTTCTAAACAGTAACTGGCCCAAGGTGCAACAAGGTCGGCAGAAACTGGAGAACCTGTTACAGCACGTCGCAGAACTCCGCACAGATGAATTGGTCGCCATGATGGGCGACCGCCAACAAGCCCAGGATTCTGAGCTGCCAGATACCGGCATGCCTTTGGAGCTGGAAAGGGAACTCTCATCGACGTTCATTCATAACACGCAGCGCGACTATGGAACACGTTGCTCCACCGGTGTCATTTTGGAAAGTAACGGGCGCATGCGATTCAACGAACAGAACTTTGATGCTGATGGCATTCCCACTTCAAATCACTTTTTTGAATTCACCCGGCAGTAAGACTCAAGCATAAAAACCCTGGCAGGTTTTCACTATGTATATTCCAAAACATTTTGAAGTGACAGACTCGACTGAAGTCGATCATTTTATCGAGGAAAACGACTTCGGCATTCTGGTGTCACAGGTAGATGAGCAATCCTTCGCTACTCATATTCCCTTCAGCCGCCCCGAAACAAACCGTCTGGAAGCTCATGTCGCGAAGGCCAATCCGCAATGGCAGCAACTGGATGGGCAGGAAGTGCTGGTAATTTTTCCTGGCAGTCACGGCTATGTGAGTCCGGGCTGGATTGGCGGGATCGGTGTTCCCACCTGGAACTATCAGGCTGTGCATGTATATGGCAGTGCCACTCACTTTGATGATGTTGATCGTCTTAAGCAACTGGTCACCCAGTTAAGTAACCGTCACGAGTCAAAAATGGAGTCGCCTTGGACTCCGGAGTTCGATGCCCGAATGCTCAATGCTATTATTGGCATCGATATTGAAATCGATAAAATTGAATGCAAGTACAAGCTCAGCCAGCACAGACCAATGGAGGAACGTGAGACCACGATCTCCAAACTGGAACAGCTCGGCAATCATCAGCTTGCTGATGCTATGCTCGAACAGCTCCGCCGCTAAAGCTTTAAGCTGGATCAATACGACCTGTGCAGCGCTGCCTATCATCAAACTGAGCAATAATGATATTGCCCTGCTGGGAGGTTTACCTATGTTCCGCGCGCGTGTTTTCGCCCTGATTCTTCTCGTTCCGGTTATGTTCGCCTGCGCCGTAAGCTCTGGCCCTATCGGAACCAATCTCACTCTCTGCTGCCCTGGTAACTACAGTGAATACACAGATTACGGGCTGAGCACACGAGATATGCCCATTTTTCTCCGCGACTATCTGGTAGCGGAATTCGATGCTGTTTTTCAGGAGAAAGGACTGACTCGCAATGACCAGATCAATGACGTACAGGTAGAGCTTACATACAACCATGTAAACCTGCGATCGGATCAGCAACAAATCGATCCGTTTGTTCGCATTGAATCGATGAGTACCGAGCTTAACTATGTGGCGGTGATTGAAATCAGCATTGTAGAAACGGCCACCGGCAATGCAGTTTGGGGAGGTTCCATCAGCAGAATCCATCAGGTGATACCCGGCGAGTACATGCACGAAGAGCGAGCACGACCAGCCTTTCGACAAGCCTTTCGCACAGTGCTCTCCAGCTATCCAGCTTTGAATAGTGATAACTCGTAGTCGTTGCTTGCTCTATCGAGAGAGTTTATGGATTAGAATAGTCTGACTTATCGCTGCACTACATCGGAGTAGAACATGTCAAATGAGGGATATCACGAGCCAATAGAAGAACTCACGGACGAAACACGGGATATGCACCGCGCAATCACGTCGCTAATGGAAGAACTGGAAGCCGTCGACTGGTACAACCAACGAGTCGATGCCTGCAAAGACAGCGAACTAAAAGCCATCCTCGAGCACAATCGTGACGAAGAGAAAGAACATGCCGCAATGGTATTGGAGTGGATTCGGCGCCGAGACCCAACTATGGACAAAGAGCTAAAAGACTTTTTGTTCACGGACAAACCCCTGACCCACGACTAACGATCTGGTGTCAGATAAGGCCCGCTACATTTTCAAGAACTCACTGCTGCCTGGTTCTGGATAAACTTTGTGTTCCAATTAAAAACGGCACGCCTGCTGTTGAGACAGTGGCATAAGGATGACTACGAGATATTTGCAGAACTCAACTCAGATACCGCAGTAATGGAGTTTTTCCCGGCGCCACTGGCTCGGGAAGAGAGTGACGCACTCGCTGATCGCATTGTAGAAAAGATCGAGACCAAGGGTTGGGGAATGTGGGCGGTGGAAAGAGTTTCTGACCAGTGCTTCCTAGGTTTCGTTGGGCTCAATGATACTGACGAAACGCCAAAGGGAGACGCTGTGGAAATCGGTTGGCGACTGCATCGAGCAAGTTGGGGGTCAGGCTATGCCAGCGAGGCGGCCAGAGCGGCGTTGGTGTTTGCCTTCGAGATGCTCAATCTGCCGGAGGTAATTGCTTTCACCACGGTTGGAAACCTTCGGTCCCGCGCCGTCATGGAACGTCTCGGCATGAGTAATACAGGCCAGAATTTCATGCACCCTCGGGTAGCCGCAGACAGCCCTCTTTGTGAACACGTACTGTATGCCATCAAGGCTGAACAGTTTCATCCGATGGACCCGGTAGAAATCGTCAAAGTGAGTTAGAGGTGAAGGCGCTAGTTTGTTCTGGATGAACGCAGCAAGCGATCAACGCCAGCATTGTACAAAGTCAGATCGACTGCGCTGCGTATCATTTGTGCATCTTCCATCTGCATGACCTGATCAAGTAAATCCTGAGCCGCGTCCAGACTTACACTGCGGATAACTGATTTTACTTTCAGCAAAGTCGCAGCATTCATCGATAGAATATCGAATCCCATAGCCATCAATAGCACTGCAGCACCAGGATCTCCTGCCATCTCACCACAGATACAAACTTGCTTACCCTCATCCTGAGCGTCCTGCACCACGTGATAAAGTGCGTGCAACACGGCCGGATGAAAGGCACTGTAAAGGCTCGCAACGCGGGGGTTATTGCGATCAACAGCCAGCAGGTACTGGGTAAGGTCATTGCTTCCCACCGATACGAAATCTACCATCTTGGCCAGGGCTCGGGTCTGGTAGACTGCAGCAGGAAGTTCAATCATTACGCCAACTGGAGGGAACTTCACTTGCAGCCCTTCCTGAATTAGTTCACGATGGGCACGCTTGATTAGCTGCATGGCGGAATTCACTTCATTCACATTGCTAATCATTGGCAACATGATCTGCAAGTTTTCCAATCCGATACTGGCTCGAATCATGGCACGAATCTGAGCTGTGAAAATTTCTGGATGGTCGAGGGTTACCCGAATGCCCCGCCAACCGAGGAATGGATTTTCTTCTTCGATCGGAAAGTAAGAAAGTGCCTTATCCCCTCCTACGTCCAGTGTGCGCATGGTAACCATCATGGGTGAGAACGCTTCCAACTGCTCCTTGTAGATGCGGGTTTGTTCCTGTTCGCTGGGAAAGCGTTCACTCAACAAAAAAGGAATCTCTGTTCGAAACAGCCCGACACCTTCGGCTCCCTGCTCCAGGGATTGAGCAATATCGGACATCAAGCCAGTGTTTACCCACAGATGCACACGATGTTCGTCCGCGGTCTCGCAAGGTAAGTCTTTAAGCTCTTGCAGACCAGCAATTAACTCATCCTGCTCTTTGATGGTATTGATATAACGTTCGGTGACCGGTTCCGATGGATTGCCGATAATCTCGCCTTTGTATCCATCGAGAATCACTTCCTTGCCATCGAGCAGATTGATTGGAAGGTCCACCGCACCCATGACAGTGGGAATACCCATGGTGCGTGCCAGAATAGCGACGTGAGAGTTACCAGAACCCTTTATGGAGACCAGACCATTGAGTTTTTCTGCTGGCACTTCCGCCAACATGGCCGGTGTTAGTTCATCACTCACCAAAATAGTATCGTCAGCGTACTCTGTTTTGACTTCCTCTCCTTCCTGCAGATAGAACAGGACACGACTACAGAGATCCTTAATGTCTACAGCTCTTTCTCTCAGGTAGGGATCGGACATGCCTTCGAAAGTCGCAATATGTTGATTCGCGACCTCGGCCAACGCACCCTGTGCCCAATTGCCTTGTTCAATCAACTCGACAACTTCGTTACCCAGTGCATCGTCATCGAGCATATGCAGATAAACATCGAATAGCTGACGTTCTTCTTCTGCAACCTTACCTGCTAATCCTTCATGCAGTTCTTTCATATCGTCTCGAACTTTGTTGAGACCACGCGCGAAGTACTCGATTTCCCCCGCCACATCTTTCGCTTGCCTAACCGGCACCTGGCTGAGATCTGCCTTGGGAAAAACTACTATCACTTTCCCAATGGCTACCCCCGGGGCACCAGAGATCCCAGCAAATACGGTATCGGAAATCTTATGCCCGGAGGGACTGACACCCTCGATAGCTTCGGTTGCTTCGGCTGAGGCAATTACTCCAGCGAGTTGCGCGGATAAGGTGACAAGGAAAGCTTCTTCGCTTTCATCGAAGCGACGCCGGTCTTCGTGTTGCACAACCAGCACACCGAGCACGGTACGATGGTGAATGATGGGCACACCGAGAAAGGCGTGGAAAAGTTCTTCACCCGTTTCTTCGATGTAATGAAAGCTTGGATGTTGCGACGCATCTTGCAGATTGACCGGTTCTGCATGCTTGGCGACTAAGCCGACCAGGCCTTCACCAATTTCCAAACTCACGTGACCGACCGCTTCCTTATTCAAACCTTCGGAAGCCATGAGTACGTGGCTGTTCAGATCAGCATCGAAGAGAAACACAGAGCACACCTGGGTTTCCAGGGAACGCCTGACTCTCTTGACGATGATGTCCAGAGCAATCTGCAGGTCCTTGGCAGCGTTTACTTCTTGTACGATTCCGCGTAATTGTTCCAGCATACCTTGATAGCTTCTCTCACTAGTCGCTTCACACTGCTTACATGCCCTTTACGAGGGAATGTCGAACGGCTGCGACTGTTGGCGACTGAGGATTCTCGGCTTCCTGCCAAGAGGAATTCTTATTGTTGGTTTACGTAATTCTTAAGTGGGTTGAGCAATTCCTGCAAAGCGCGCCTGTAAACATCACGCTTAAACTCAATTACTTGATCGACTGGATACCAGTAATTAACCCAGCGCCAGTCATCGAATTCTGGCTGACCCGATTTGCTTAATGCAATTTTTTCGTCGTCAGCTTTAAGTCCTAAAAGAAACCATTTTTGTTTTTGTCCAATGCAGAGTGGATCCTTGTTGTAACGGATATAGTTTTTCGGTAATTGGTAGCGTAACCATTCACTGGTTTGATGAAGAACTTCTACATCATTCGCATGCAGACCGACTTCCTCGTCCAACTCTCGATACAGAGCTTGCTCAAGTGATTCTTCGGCCTTAATGCCACCTTGCGGAAACTGCCAGCCGGACTGGCCAATACGCTTTGCCCACAAGAGCCGCCCAAGCCCGTTGCAAATGACTATCCCCACATTAGGGCGATAGCCTTCAGAATCGATCATTCCCACCCCTTTAGACAAACTTCCTTGGCTATTGTTTCACAATCGTTCCGCCACGATCAACGGTTCGGGCCAAGTGGGGTACAAATAATCTTATATTTATCAATAATATACGGATTATCCCTCACTGAACCAAAGGAAATGCGGAAGCACCTTTTTTATCCTGCCTACAGAGGCCAATGGGTATAATGACTACTTTTTATGCAGCGGCATCATGTCTGGGCGCCTGGCACTATTTGATTTAGACAATACTTTGCTCGCAGGCGACAGCGATCATGCCTGGGGTGAGTTTGTTATTGAGCAGGGTTTAGTCGATGCCAAATCACATCGAGCGGCTAATGACTGGTTTTACCAGCAGTACCTGGAAGGAAAGCTCGACATTCATGCCTATGTGAAATTTACCCTCAGCCCAATTCTTGAATTTGATTCCGGGCAACGGCAAGTGCTTCATCGCCGGTTTATGCAAAAAATAGTAACCCCGATGATTCTTGATTCGGGCCGTGAGCTTTTACATCAGCATCAAGAGGCTGGTGACCATTGTGTAATTATTACCGCAACCAATTCTTTTATCACAGCTCCAATCGCTGAAGAACTTGGTGTAAAGACTCTAATAGCCACAGAATTAAAAATTGACCAGGAAAGGCTGACTGGTGAAATTGCAGGTATCCCCTGTTACCAACAAGGCAAAGTGGAAAAACTACAGCAGTGGCTTGCGAACTCTGATCTAAAGTATGAACTCGGCGATGCTTGTTTCTATACTGACTCGATTAATGACCTGTCCTTAATGGAAGCAGTTGGCAAGCCGGTAGCCGTAGATCCTGATGAGCAACTTGTCGCAGTGGCCAATCAGAAAAACTGGGAAGTAATCAGTCTTCGCTCATGAAAACAATGAGACCGCTTCGCTTCTCCCTATTTTTGCTGCTGATTTCTTTGCTTGGATGTAGTGAAAGTTCGGAGAACCCCACTGGAGAATCAGTCGTCAATGAAGAGGTTGTCGGAACCACAACTACATTGAGCGAAGAAGTCAGCACAAGCCTGGTTTCACTCCTGCAAGGCTACTTGTTTCAAATTGATTCTGATTACAGTGCCGTGGCTGAGGCACTCGTGATGCTGCAAACGGAGATTGACTCCTTTCTCGCTGCACCTGATGAGTCGTCTCTGGATTCCGTCCGCAGGAGCTGGCTAGCTGCAAACAGTCAATATGAGCTAACTTCTGCCCACCGTTACTTTGCTGATGCTATTTTCACTGATGATTTTGCTCTGCAGTTTTTTCAGGTGCAGTATGAAGTCAACCATTGGCCTATCCTCCCTGGCTACCTGGATTACGTGGATGGTTATCCGAATAGTGGCATTGTTAATGATATGACCGTCAGCCTGGAGCCGATAAATCTCAGACAGCAGCACGGCGCTTTCGATATCAATGAAGTTTCCCTTGGCTTTCATGCCATTGAATTTTTGTTATGGGGGGAAAATCTGGAAGGCAATAATCCTCGACCCTACACAGACTTTCTTGCACAAACAGAACTTACTCCAGTGCAACTCAGTGATGGTATGGAAGTCTCTCAACTTTCAAACAACCGTCGACGACTGTACCTGCAAACCAGTACCCAGATTCTAAGAGAAGACCTGCAGAACCTGATGTCCTTATGGGCGGAGGGCTCATCAATCTTTCGCACGGAGTTGGCGACAAGGTCAGGGACCGCATTGCTATTGAATGTCCTGGATGGACTCACCGGCTTGTTGACCGAGGAGTTACTTGTCAGATCTCTATATCCTATGCTGAATGGAGACTTCGAAGACAGCCTGCCCTCTCGTTTCAGCCGAAGTTCACAGAACGCGGTCTCATCCCACCTCACGTCACTGGAAACACTGTTGCTCGAGATTCAAGTCGACGATGGAACCAATCTCGATAGCCTCCTTACCGAACTGTCCGCAGATTACGCTGAATTTTTCTTGCAGAATTTTGACGCCAGCAAAGAATGCCTGGTAGTACTCTACAGTGGTGAACTATCACTGGAAGAAAGCGAAGTTGCCGATACCGAATTCAAAGTTGTGGAATGTATCAACCTGCTGACTAATATGGCTGATTATCTCGAGCGACTTAAGTTTTCGCTGGCCGAAGCGGCTTAACAGACTAATCCGTTTTCAGTTCCACAATTAAATCGTCCGCCAATCGTTCCAGCTCCGTTTGTAGCTCTTCCAACTCCATTTCCTGTGGCACCCTGAGCATCGCCTTGGTGCGGAACAGCGGCGCACCAGACATTGGGGCTGGTGCACATTCAGTATTGAGTTGTTCGACGTTGATCGACAGCACCGCCAGGGCATGGGAAATTTCGCGAACAATTCCCGGTCGGTCATTCCCCACTAAAGTGAGCTCTACTGTGCGAGCCTGATCGGCACCCTCTTCGCTATCCACTTGTTCTATAACCAGCTTCCATTCGCCAGAAAGTGCTTGCAGTGCGGCTGTCAGAGCATCGGCATTCTGTTTGCTCACGCTGACCCTGAGAATGCCGGCGAACTTGCCCGCCAGCTGGGACATGCTGCTTTCTAGCCAGTTTCCATTGTGCTCTGCAATGACGCTGGACAGTGCTTCTACCAGCCCCGGTTTGTCGTCAGCAATCACTGTCAGCACCAGATATGTATTCATAAGTTGCTACTCGCTAGAACAGGCCTATTTGGCGATCAAGAATCTTATCTAAAGAAGACCCACTAAAGACTAGAATGGAATCGGCAATTGGCGCTAATTGTTTATCGATGTAGAAATCGTAATCAATAGGTGACTGTCGATACTGCCGGGGTTCTGGCCCATTAGTGGTCATCAGGTACTCTACCCAACCGCCAGAAGCAAATAGACTAGGTAAGTTTTTTTCCTTACGAACTTCTTCCGCTTTACGGGCTGCCTGCACATGTGGCGGCACGTTTTTAACATAGTCATCAAGCTTGCGGCGCAGGCGCTTGCGCAGCACCAGTTCCGCCTCAAAATCTCCGTTTTGGATACTGGCGACTGTTTCTTTTATATAGTCTTCATATGGCCGTTCTTCGAATATCTTGCGATAGAGTACCTGCTGAAAATCTCGCGCCAGTGGCGACCAATCGCTGCGCACTGTCTCCAGCCCTTTGAACATGACTTCCCCATTTGCCAGTAGCCCTGCATAGCGCTTCTTGCTGCCTGCTTCAGAACCACGCACGGTAGGCATCAAAAATTTTACAAAATGAGTTTCAAATTCCATTTCCAGAAAGCTCGAGATGTTATGTTCTTGCTGCAACTTGTCCTGCCACCAGGCATTGAGTTCCTCAGCGAGTTTATTGCCAGTGCGACTCACCGATTCTGTCGCAACATCACCTAGTAGTACAAACACCGAATCGGTATCACCATAAATGACCTGATACCCCTGTTCTTCGATGAATTCCTTGCTCTGGATGATGATGTCATGACCTCGTTTGGTTATTGAACTGACCAGGCGCGAGTCGAAAAATCGACAACCCTGTGTACCCAATACACCGTAAAACGAATTCATAATGATCTTGATGGCCTGAGATAGCACCGTATTTTTGCCCGCCTTTGCCTTATCTCGTGCAGCCCATAGGGTTTCTATGAGATCGGGTAAAATGGATTCGGTTCTGGAAAAACGCCCACCGTCAAATCCTGCTATGGCATCTTTCTCATTCAGTCCCACCACCAGGGCCAGAGGGTCTACATTGAATGTACGAATAATGCTCGGATATAGACTCTTGAAATCCAGAACGATGACATTGTCATGGATACCTGGAATTGAACGCATGACATAGCCACCCGGGCTGATATTAGTCGACTCCAATTGCTCCAATGCGGGGGCTACATAGCCACGACGATGCAACCTGGGTAGGTAAAGAAAATCCAGAGCTGCTACCGAACCGCCGTAGCGATCCAGTTCAAGCCCGGTTAACAGACTGCGTTCGATGGCGAAGTCCAGTAGCTTCTCTTTTTCAAATATATCCCAGACCAGACGACAGTCTTCCAGGTTGTATCGGGCCAAGGCCAATTTGTCCTGCAAGAACAGCTCGGTTATTTCGGCACCTCGTTGGTCGACATCCTCCACTAGCTTGCCGCGCCCCAACAGCTGTTGCGCAACGAACTCCAAAGAAAAATTTTCGAACTGATAGGTTGCGGAACGCATGAGTTCGATACCATCGAGGATCACACGGCCAGGCATCAAAGCATAGTATCTGTCCTGACCATCCCGTGCCTGCCGCCAACGAATAGCTTCTTTGTTGCGCCCCAGGTTCAGTTCGATGTTTGTTCGATCCGCAAATTTTTGCAGACAGCGGAAGTCAAAATTCACGACGTTCCAACCTACCAGGATGTCCGGATCCAGAGTGGCAACGGCATCAACAAAAGCCGAAAGTAAACTGGCTTCATCCGGAAAAAACTGAATACTCAGCTCGGCAGTTTCTCTATCGCTGTCTTCACCGATCATGAAGACCAGCGATTCAGTATCGGAATACAGCGCGATGGAATACAAATACTCGGCTTCATAATCAGTCTCGATGTCGAGGGATATGGCTTTTAGTTGGGGCCGATAGTTAGATGGCTTGAAGCTGGGAAAAGTGGTGTTGAGGTAACTCTCTTTACGATCAAAGTAGCCGGTGACAGTCGCCGCCCCGGTGACGAACCGCTCCATCAAGAACCGATCGGTGGGTTTCACATCCGCTTCTTGCGGGTACAGGCCCTTGGCAGCTATTCGATCCCGGGCATCGAACAATTGGCGCTGGCTCTTCAGATAGAGCGCGGCCACCGGCTGATCGTGGAAATCACGTAGCTGAGTGTCGCCTATGCGCCAGTTACGGTTATTGCCCAGGGTAGTTTCAATGAGCGAACGTTGCTTTTCAGGGAAGAAACAAACGGATTCCTGCGCAGTAAATTCTGCACGCAACGGACCTTCTTCTGTGGCCAGCCAGAAGACGAGAGTATTGCCATTGGAGTGTTCCAGCCACTGCCTGGTGAGGATTAGGCCCTCGACAGTGGAGTGATCATTTGGATTTGTCACCAACGTCGCTTGTAACTATTCAATTTGATGTGCACAGGCACAGGCTTGAATAGTAACAAAGCGGCGTTCGTTGTGTGACTGACTCTGGGCTAGATTCGAACAGTTCTTGCGAACTGGCCGAAGTCTTCCCAATAACTGACTTTTTCAGGCAGCTCTTCCTGAGTCGCCTGCACATTGCCATTCACGTCAGTTACTCGTGATATGAGAGTGTGCTCACCTGGCCCTGGATTGTTCCAGTCGTAAGTAAACAACTTCCAGGAGTACTGGGTATTGCGCGGGTCCATCTCAGCTCGCTGCCAGGGACCATCGTCGATTTTGACTTCCACACTTTGCAGCGGAGTGCCGTCATTCAGCACGAAGCCCATAACTTTGTATTCGCCACCGCGCTCGGTGACGCGAATAATCGAAGACTTGAGATTCATGGTAGTGACTGAATTTTCCACCCATCTCTCGACTCCGCCAACTTCTTCCTTCTTTAAAGTCACATAGTCGCGACCCATGAATCTTCCCATGTAGCGAGTGCTCTGAACATGGATCTGGGTTAACCATTTCACATTTGCCACACCGTACCAACCAGGCACCAGTAGTCGTACCGGCTTACCATGGTAGTGAGGCAATGGTTCCCCATTCATCTCAAATGCCAGCATATTTTCTGGGCGCATGGCATCTGGAATAGAGAGAGAACGAGCAAATGCTTTTTCGACTTCGCGGCCTCTTATTTCTTCCGTAGCGATATCGGCACCGAAGAACACAATTTCTTTCGCGCCCGCTTGGACGCCGGCTCGTTCAAGAATATTGACCAGTGGTACGCCGCGCCAGTTGGCATTGCCGATCAAGCCGTGAAACAGACGTTGTCCATTACCACCGCATTCGAATCCAACTTGCTGTTCTACGCTGTCATCGTTCATCAGATCGGCCAGGGACAACTCCATTTCATTGTCCACCATGCCAGTTACTTTCAAACGCCAGGAGTCATTATCGATTTCCGGTTGGCCATAATGTTGAACCAAATAGAAATCATCGTTGTCCGTCGTGAAGTCTGTGATCTGTCGTGTGTCCTGCCAATGAGTCGTGTTGGGCTGAACCGGTCGCCACTGGAATGAATCGGGGACATCGGTAAACGGAACCAATCTCTCACCCTGTGCTAGGGCTGGAAATACCCACCCGGAAGCTGCGGCACCTGCTGCCAGCATGCTTCCCTTAAGTACTTGTCGTCGGCTTTTATCTTCGGGATTCATGATTCTCTAATACCTCTTATCTGTTGCGCCTTATTTGTTGGCCCTTTTATCGCGTGTTCGTAGAGTATTTTTCGCTTGTTCTTGCCTCAATCACCTGTTCTCCGGTTACCTTGAAGCGACCTCATTTGATTGCATCAACCTTATCACAGACTACCCATTAAAGGGGTACGACATGGCCTATTTGAGCGCTTCTATCTCGTCACTCAGCTTGAAGTCTTTTGAGGTCACAATAGATTCCAGCACCTGGATGCGTTTTTCCAATTCCGTTGTTTTGTGCAGCAGCTTCTCGTTTTCTTCAACCAGAGATTCTTCCATGGAATCGACGCTATAGCGCAAAGCTTTGCTGCGGTAGCTCAGATACGTACTGAAGCTGACGAAAGCAAAGATGATTGCCACGATCAGGACTGCGACTTCCCCCTCACTCATAAAACACCTGCTTCTCAGTTAACATCCAGTAGGCGCTATTGTGAAACTTCAGAGCAGTCATTGTCATCTGTTTATCCTGCTCTTTCGTCGTTAGCGGTCGAGATAATAGTTGTGAACCTGCAGACTCGGGGTAACGGAAATCGAAAGCACACGCAATTTTCCGATGGATTGCCATTAACCATGAATTCTGAAATCGACAATACACACAACACCCCAGTTGCAACTCTACTTAATGAGAATATCGGTCCACACAATGATTGCCGGGAAAAACTATGGTCGGCGCTGGTGGATTTTGCCTATTGGCCACAACGTATCTCAGCGTTACAAGCAGTGGTTGTGTCTGACGCCAATGATCTGGGCCGTGGAAGTCAGTTGCAGCTGGATTGGATTGATGGAATGCAGTTAGCCACCGTCTCATACTGGCATCCGGGACAGAAACTGGAACTCGTGTTTGATGACCAACAACGAGAGGTTGGTTTACGCTTTGTGCTGAATGATGGCAAGGATGCCAAACATATCGAGCTATTAGTGGAGTATGAGGTAGCAGAGGGTAACAGTTGGCCTATACTGGATCGGCTGCTCAAGCGACGATCCAGCAACGCATTGAAAGCTCGCATACGGGATCTGGTTTCCTCGTTCCACAAGCTTTCTTAAGGGATTAACCACTACATTTTGTGCCTTCTCTGGTTCTAAACCCCTACCTATTGAGGTAGGGCAAATCCCCTGTATCACCTCATAAAATCCTCACAAATAGCTGATTTTTAAGTAAATTTTGTGTAGTGTGTTGCGGTTCACAATTCCGCGAAGCAATTCTGGTATCTTGAGATTGAAGGGCAATACTGCGATAGCGATCAAGTTTTAGCGAACTTGATTTACATAATTAGAACAGAGATCACTTGTCGAGTATGACTCCAGAGTCCGTCAAAGATTTGATCGATCAAGTTGAAACTGAACGATCAGTGCAAATAACTATCGATTCGCTGGCACGCGGAATCGATAACTATCATATTGATATTCGGCTCAGTCGTCGCTTTGCTTCTGATGTAAAGAAGTTGGTCTCTCTTTTAGTGTCGCAACTTTCTGTTCCAAAACCAAAGAACTGGGACAACTCAAAGCTATACGAAAAACTCAGGGGAAAGTACCTCGATCTGATGACGGTACTAATCCATCGCGTCAAAACGGATTTAAAAGCGGATGAGATCTGCCTTCTCCAGTTCGCCGCTATCAAACATATTCTTGGTTTCACCCGTAACCAACTCGATGAAGAAATTCGGCGGGTAAATTCGAAACTTGCTGAAAATCGCAATAAGGGATCTTCTGAAGCCCTGGCTACGCAGCAACGCCTGTTTTGGTTAAAGAAAAACTATGACGCTATTCTCTATGCCGTTAACAAAGTCGTTTTTTCCCAGTTGCAACGCGTAGAAGAACGTCAGCTGAATTCTATCCGTGAGCAGTTCCTGGGTGAGAAGTACCGCTTCGCTCCCGACGCAATATTGAATCCCCTGCTTTATACCTCAGAGCTAAGCGCGCTGCCGTTGCTACTCAATGAATACAGTATGTGGAGCTGGAACGGAGAAGACAGTGGCTTTGTCGATGTCAACAATCAGGTCGAACAGCTTTTTAACAAGCGACTTAAAGAACTGCCAATTTCACCTCTGCGTTCCGAAGAGAACTCTGATCGGGAATCAGAGATACATGATGACCTGAATGGCCTGTTCTGCACTCAGTCTTTTCTGGGCAAGGCGATTGATAGTAAGAATACTCTGACTGAAACATTTAACTGGTTTGAAATCCCAGAAAACATAGAGCTTCTGTTCAACGTACGAAAAAATACAGACTTACTCAAAGAACTGCGGAAAGAAGAAGGCATAGGCGCATGGTGGCGAGCAAGGTCCACCGTTAAGCGCATGGAGAAAACCCTGCATGCCTTTTCCAAGTTGCTTAAAAACAATAAGTTTCTGCCTCAACTATTAGCATCCCACTACATGCGTCGCTCCATCAGTTCGGCCATCATGGAACATGTCGATCTGAAAGTTATTTGTCAGTATTTGTCTGGCAACATCGCTTTATCCAAATTGCAGGAAAGCGTGACCGGTGGCTATACCCTTAACGCGGAGCAGCTAAAGTCACTGGAATCACTGCAAGAAAAGATAAAAGAACAGATTGGGAAAGCGGACCACGCCGATTCGCTGCGGCTACTGCTGGATATCAGCCGGTTTCGAAAACAGCTCAAGCTATTTCGATTCGCACATCGGGCTTTTAATCGCTTTAGCATTCTTACTACTGAAGAAGACATCAAGCTTTCTAAATCTGCAGGCACGCTGTATCTGATGCCGACCTCTTCGGAAATCGAAGAAGACGATGAACGCATTTGCCACCACGCCATTCTTAAAGCCGATGTGCGCGGCTCAACTACCGTGACTGACGAACTGCAAGCCAAAGGTCTCAACCCCGCTTCTTATTTCAGTATGCGCTTCTTCAATCCCATCAATAAGATTCTGGAAACTTACGGCGCTAACAAAGTATTCATTGAAGGTGATGCCATCATCCTGAGTTTTCTGGAGTATGAGCACACGCCTCAACAGTGGTTCTCGGTGGCTCGCGCCTGCGGTAACGCAAAAGACATGTTGAAGATTACTGGCTCCAATAATCGCTATTCCACACAGATGGGTTTGCCCTTATTGGAGCTGGGAATTGGCGTCTGCTATTCCGATGAAGCACCATGTTATCTGTATGATGGTGACCACCCCATCATGATCTCCGGCGCCATTGGCCTGGCGGACCGAATGTCTGGCTGTTCCTGGAATCTACGGGCGGCGATCAAAAAGAGCTTGTTTAATGTAGACGTGCTGAGAATTGCCGAAGGAGAATCTGGAAAGGGCGAAAAAGGACAAGACTTTCTGCGCTACAACGTGAATGGCATTAATATAGACGATGCTTCCTTTGCAAAGCTCAAGACAGAGATTCCGTTGAAATCGGTCAAGATGAAACTTAATGGTAAAGAGTATTTGTTTCATGTTGGCCAATACCCCGATGTGAGCGGCCGCAAGAAAGATCTTGTAGTGCGGGAGGGTAAGATTGGCTTGTGGATGGACAACGAAATCCATGACGACCCGGAAAGTAACGACAGCTATTACGAAGTCGTAGTCAACAGAAAAGTCTTACCATTGGTTTTGGAAGCAGTCAGCAAGAAGCAAGCAGCTCCTGTTGAGTAACCAATTTGGAAAAACAGCCTCCTCCTGAAAACCTCCCTGTTAGCACTAATGCTTCAGAGTCTACTCCCGGACCTCTGGCTCACTATTTCGCACTCACCCTATCGCTACCCGAAAGAACGGCCCGAGCATTGAGCGCCCTGGTTGGTGGCGGTACCTTGTTACTCACACAGACACTGGTGCCCGCCGCCGTCAAAAACTCAAGCAGCTATCACTTTACGCTGGGTATGTTCCAAACCTTTCTGGTTCAAAATGTGGCGGGAATGGCTCGGGTACGGACCCAATCTGAACTACGGGACAAGTTCATACATCGCAAACTTGTTGGCTCCAGCCTGGAAGCCGCAGGCTTGTTAACCATGCATTTTTCTCCTGTTTGGGTGTTTGCCATCGCATCTGATGCAGCGAAAGGTGGACAGGTGTTTCTGCAGCGCCTGGTGCATCACCTGAAGGAAAATGGCGTGATCGATAGCGAGAGCAATCCAGAATCGCTGGAACAGATACTTCAATCCATCCAGGACATGTCACGCCAGGGCGCTACGGCGATTGATACCCCTCCTCTTTCTGTGCAGGAAATTCAGGCGTTGGCGAACGAACTCAGAGCATCAGCTGCGAGCCTGACTACCAGTTCAAGCAATCTCTTGCCAAGGTTTGAGAGTCTCTGGGATCAGATAACCCTGGTAGCTAGCAAGGAGAACATGAGCCTGCCACAAATCATGGGCATGCTGTCCATTCAGGCTGCATCCGTTTCTGGAGCCAGCATTGGTGCGGCAGGCGCGATAGGCAGAACTGGAATGGGTATTCTGGATGAAGTGATCCTCACCGAGTATCGCGAAACACTTCGGGGAATTTCTGAAGAAGGCGCCAGCAATTATCTAGCAAACCACATGCAACCCTTTCTGGAAAATGCGCGGTCCCACTTCGATTTCAAGCAAGAAACTGTGACTCAACGCTGGTTTCATGACGCCATAGCTAAGTTCCGCGCGAAACTCTCCTCCAAAAAGTAGATTTCTATTTTGAAATTTACATTTGCTGCTCACTGAAAACTACAAATTTCAGGAGATTTCCCGGTAATTTCAAGAAAAGATTGTCATCCAGAAAGGCTGTGCTAGCTTAATTCTTAGCCAATAAATTCAACAGATTGGTGCATTAGAGGACGGGAAGCGCAACGGACGCGGCAACAAATAATTGCTAGGGGTTTTCCACAGTATGCAGGGCTTGCAGCGGAACATCCAATTTCAAAAATCGGGAAGAACAAGGCTATGAGTCATCCACAATTCACCAAATTTTCGCCTATTACGGTAGCCGTTAAGAAAAACGTCAGGCAATTACGTCTGAATGCAGGCTACTCCATGAATGAGGGGGCAAGACTTCTTGGTGTGTCTCGCAAGCAGCTTGAAGACATCGAAACCATTCGTAACTACGGCTGTCACTTAGATCTGGAACTATTGGCAAAAATGAAGGTGATCTATAAAACATCCCTCGACGAGCTGGTGGGAGAACTGCCGGAAGACTATTACTCCGACTACTATGTCAGACCGCGCAAACGCCTGGGATCGAAGTCCAGAGACTGAGCTCTAAGCAAGTCTCATTAAGAAAAACAACGGGCCCGCTCCCGCCGCAACCCCTTGAATTAGCGGAAAAACGCCGCTTCGTGTATACTGGTCGGCCTTTTTGACGTAACGAGTAAGTGTTTTATGGCGAATAAACCAAAAAAAGAAGCAGTAGTTAGCTCCCGCGAGGACCTGGAGGAGCATATTGCAGCCTTCCTGAAAGCAGGAGGCAAGGTTCAACAAATCCCATCTGGTGTTAGCGGTCAGACATCTACCAGTGGCCCACGACAAATCGTTCTTAGCCATAAGACCAGCTCGTAAATCGTAAACGACGTATTCCATAAAAAAACAGAGGGCCCAAGGGCCCTCTGTTTTTTTATGGGTTAAAACTGTTGTGCTGAGTTCGTTGTACTGAATTTATAGTTGGGTGACCTCGTAACCACGAGCTTGCAGCATCTCGACCAGGCCGTCAGCACCGATCAGGTGGGCAGCACCTACAAGTACAAACTCAGTATCACTGTCTTGCAGCATCTGTTCGATTTGCGGCATCCAGCGCAGATTGCGCTGCCGCAACAAAGAATCGTAGAGCTCTGGCGCCTGCCGTTGCATGTCTGCGACAAACAATTGCTCCAGCCTGTCAGCATCTCCTTCGCGCCAGGCAGCAATCATCTCGCCCATCACTTCGCTGGTTTGCTCCAGGTCTTGTAGTGACAACAAAATAAATTCACTTTCATTGCCTTCGCCCATCGCAGCCAGAAATCCGATCTGTTCCTGAATGGTTTCCAGTGCACCAATCGCTTTCCCGTCTCCCACGCCACGGGTGTTGAAGTGCGCGTCGACACCCTGGGGAGTAAAGCCCATCTTCTGAAACTCCAGAATTTGCAAGGTACTCACTACCATGCCTGGCTTAAATTTCTCCATCATCATAAGTGGCATGCCAACACTGTTGGTGTAGTCAGAAAGCGCTGAATACGCTTCATCTGATAGTACGGTCTTTAAAGATCGCTCATCGTTATAGGTAAGTTCTTGCAACAGTTGTGTCTGAATGCTCAGATCGCTCATAGAGGAAATATCAGTTTCAAAATACAACTCTTGCGAATCTGCATAGGCCTGTTCGTATTCTGTCGGCAGTGGATAGTCACTAGGACGCAATAGGTGAACGGTGCCGCCGAGGTAGAGTGTGGTGCTGTCTGACTTCACCTGCCACACTGAAGAGTCTGCCGACACCAGCGGTGCAGAACACAGCAGCACTACTCCGCAGAGCAGAAGTTGTATGCATTCCCTCATCGAATTCGCTTGCTTATGATCGTTCATGATTGGGCCTCAGTTTCAGGACAATGAATGGCAGACGGGCCACCTGCACCTGCTTGCGCTATGAAATACACTCTGAATTATGCGGCTAGTTTCTCTATTAACCATTATTCCATGCTCATTATAATAGACAGGATTACCCGTTAACCCCAGTGCTAATTAACCATGGCAAAACTTCTATTTCGCATGCGCCACGTCCCTGATGATGAGGCGAAGGAAGTTAGAGAACTTCTGGACCAACATGGTATCGAGTATTTTGAGACCTTTGTCGGCAACTGGGGAATCTCTATGCCAGCGATTTGGCTGAAAGACGAGAAGCGGTTCGATGAGGCACGGGAACTGCTAGACGCGTATCAGATGGAACGCAGTGTGCGTATCAAGGCTGAGTATGAAGAAAAGCGTAATATGGGGGAAACCAAGACTATGTGGGATAGCTTCACTGAAGATCCTTTCCGCTTTCTTGCCTACATGATAATGATCGGATTGGTATTGTATTTCTCGTTACGATTCTTCTTGAGCTTTTAGTGATTGCCTTTTACACGCTGAGATCGTATTCATCTGAATTGTCGAACAAGCTGTTCGATTCTAATTCCAACTCAAAACCTGTATCCGGTGGCGGTGTCCAGTAATCGTCACAGATTTCAACGAACCGTAACCCGATTTCTCGTTCTTTCACTCGCGTTACTTGCACCGGCAAAGACGGTGCGGATGTTTCCCAACCCTCCCCGTGAATTCTTACGTCTAATTCCATCATCACGAAGAAAGTCAACTCCTCATCCAGTGTTAACGAAAGACCACTCACCGACATGTCGTTAACATCGCCTGTAATGGTGCCAAGAAGTGGATGATTGAGACTCGCCCAATAGTCAACTTCAACTCGTCTGTATTCTCTACGCTCATTCATAACATTCGCCGCCTGTCCAGTTGCATACAAAACTGCCGGTCCTCTCCCTGGCGACCGTTGTTCTACTGTAGTCAAAGTGTTGCATGGGGGCTAACGCCGAAACTGTGCCAGACTGCACATTTCTTAAAGTAACTGGTGTAAATTTGAGCAGGTTTTTCACACTTTCCAGTCGGAAAATCCGACAGATATAATTGCAGAATGCTGTCAATATTAGTGTAGGAAGAGTCTTTACACTATTACGACCCTGTTATATAAAAAACATGAACGTTTGTTAGTGGTTCCAACAGGGGGGGCCTCCTAGCATTTCTTCCATCCCTGGAAAATCAAGGAGGTGATCCCATCAATAGTCAATCTATTAGGGGAGCCTCCGGTTATTGTCACTAATCACTTAGTGCGTAACTGGAGGGGAACGATTTTTAATCTTCCTTCGCTCCCATACGTAGACGGTCCCGTTACTGCTTCGCAGTAACGGGATTTTCATTTTTAGAGAAGGTATAAACAGGAAAGGAGTAAACTAGCGACTGCCGAGATAACTTTTGAGTCGTGGTGGATAGGTCTTTCGGGTAAGCATTTGCTGCAACTGCCATTGTTCATCGGCATCGATGTTACGGAGAAAACTAATCTCGCCACTTTCCATAACTGCCACTGGTACTCCACCACGATATAGAACGCGATTTTTACTTAAGCGTGGAATCTTACGGCCGGGCAAGATGAAGTTAATCAGATTAAGTGGGTCAGTGGCTGCGAGTGAAAAATAATCGGCATTTACTGCATTTTCCCTGCTGCGTTTAAACTTTCGCAGGTCATCAACAGTTTCCGGGAAGGCAAATTGTTCGCCGCCGACACCGGCGACGAAACGGCCACCGCGCAATGCGCCACGCAATTCCAGTCTACGCAGAACAGGCAACATAACACGCCAGGGTGGAGCAAGCAGTT
>JANQJM010000188.1 GCA_028281635.1 Pseudomonadales bacterium
AGTACCTCACCGGCAAGGCCGAGCGGATGGCCCAGGCGGCGCGCCGCGAGGCCAACCGCCAGAACCAGCTGCGCAAATTCAATTCAATTGCCTGGCCGGCTTTCAGGCTCTTGAAAGGCGCCAGGTCTGCCTCCGGTAGCAGTTCCTTGAGATTCATGGTGATAAGTTGGCGTCGTGAATACCCGAACAGGTCTTCGGCCTGCTTGTTGACCAAAGAAATCTGTCCATCAGTGTTGGCAAGTATTGCAGCGACCGGTGCGGATTCCAGCAGGAATCGGAACTGAGTTTCACTTTCCCGTTGTGCCTTTCGAGCTTGAACCTGGTCGGTAATGTCGTTGGCGATCCCACCAATCGCAATCAGTTCCCCTTCATCGTCAAACAGCGGGAACCGAAGTGTTGTATAGAAGCGATCGCCGTTCTTGCGGCGCCATTTGGTATTAAATTCCATGGGTTGTTGATATTCGATAATTTTTTCATCCTGTTCGTGGAGGATTTTTGATGCTGCCTGGGGGAAAAAATCGCTGCTGAAATTTCCTCTGGAATCGCCTTGCGTGGCACCGGCGAGTTCTCGGCAGGCGCGATTAGCCAGTACAAAATTTCCGCTCAGGTCTTTTACGAACATGATGGTCGGATTCTTCTCGAAGAAGGCTTCGTGAAATAGCGTACTGCGTTGAAGCTCCTCTTCTTTGCCGCGTAGCGACTGTGCCATGGATAAGAACTTCCATGCGATTGCTGCTGAGGTAAATGTAACGATGAGAAATAGCGCCGCAATAGGCGCCCAGCTCGTGTAGTAGGGCAGCATGACTTCTATCGGTGACAGCACTGACGAAGGCACAAACGAAATCACAATCCACTCTGACTCAGGGATGGATGCAGGCTCCTGCAGTGCCTGGGGCTGAAAATCACTCGCGCTGCGACAAGCCTGATCGGCACAGATATGCAGGTAGTTGTAGAGGCCATCGTCCCACTGGGCTGTACCGCGCAAATTGCTGGAAATTTCCTGCCAAAGCTCTGGTGCGATGATGGAAAGAGAGTTGGTTCCGCGGTCTGGAAAAATGAATCCCCATTCAAATGATGGGTCGCTGTGTGAGAGCCAATAACCCTGTTTGTCCAGTAGCCAGACTTCGTTGCTGGTGGCGATATTTGCTGTTTCTACGAGCTCTAATATGTATTCCCCTAACAAGTTAATTACCAGCATACCCCAGCGATTTCCATTGCGGTCGAACATCGGCGTAGAAACTCTGATGGTGGGTTTAATTGGATCTTCGATTACCCCGAATTCATTGTTAAGGTCAAAGTCTGATACGTACAGCTGGCCTTGGCCAAGCTCCATGGTTTCGAGATAATACGCGCGGTCACTCTTATTCTGCAGCTCTGTAACCGAAGTCTGTTCCGCTTCTCCTGCCACGTTATTTACACGGATGATTTCGTTCCCAAGAGTATCGATTAGCCGAATTTGGTCGTAGATTTGTCGTTGTTCAATAAGATCAGAAAAGGTTTCAACCAGCGTAGTATCCGTCTCAGCGATGTCGTTGATATAGTCATTCAGATCGCTCTGTCGAGAGAGAGAGGCTATATCACCGTGCATTAGCGAAACATCATCAATTATGGATCGGCTAATTGAAGAGACTCGTTCCGACTCCCTGTCTCCAATAACAGTAACGAGCTGTTCGTACTCGAAGTAGAAAAAGGTCGCTAGGGCAACGAGACACAGAAATAGTGCCGGCAGGTAAGTGAGCCCAAAAAAGCGCAGTCTACGATTTATAGTTACTGGCTTCTCACTAGATTGAGTTGGCATGGTGTGGATTCTAAGAATCAGGCAGATTCAAATAACCAGGTTTGGGCGGCTTCCATATCTCTAAAACATTCGATTTCGGTTTCGTGCCCTGTCATACTGAAGTGGCTTTCCAGCATTCGACCAATGCCAAAATCCACCGCATTGGAAAAAATCAGCGCGGTCCTGCCGTTTTTTTGATCACTTCTTTTCCAACCTTCTATGGTATTGCGGTATAACTCACTGGGGATTGCAGACCAGGAACCCTCTCTCGAATCCAGCATAATAAGCCGTGTCGGCGAGTGCTTGTAATAATCTCTCAAAACTGAGCTTAATTCCCCTTCTTGCAAAGTGCCGACAATAGTAATTGTCGTCAGATCTCTTTCCTTATTTATGTGAAGTTTTATATCGGCCATTCTTTACTACGTCCTTTACTGCGTTGGCATATCTGGTCCTGGCGCTTTTCGCTTGATATTTTAATTGTTCTCTACGAATTTTCCTTCTGTATATAAGGGCAGTATCGCCTCGGGGATTTCCGGCTTGTTGATCTGTGCGCCTCGCACAGTATTAAATTTGCATCGTTGTACGAATTTTAGCTGATCACTGGTATCCACATTGGCTGCGCAGGCTGCAATGCCTTTGTGGTTGGTCACTGAAGTCAGCGAACTGTACATAAACTCGACTTCCATATCGTTGAGAAAATTCTTCTTATCATTAAGGCTGGACATATCGATCACGAGATGGTCGATAGGCAGGTTGTCCAATATGGGGAGAATAGTATCGCCTTCGCCATTGGCACAAATGGAAAGCTTAAAGCCTTTAATTCGCAGACGAGACAACACTTCTGCCACGCCGCTAAGTTTACCTTCAATGGCAGACTCATCAACGGTGATGCAGATCAACTCCCTCGCGACGTTGTAGCTGTCTGCCATACCTGCAATAACGTCCGGCATATCAAGATCTGCAAATAGCCCCGCGTCCAGTTTTATCGAAAGTTCAGGGCAGAAATCCTGATTTGCCCACGCCCGTAAGGTCTCCAGAGAGTGGGCTAAAATACGTTTGGACAGGCCCTTTGAAGTTCCGCACTGCCGGGCCCAGTCTCTGAGTCTATTGCCGGTGAGCAATTCATCGTCATCAAGCCGGAATGTGGCAAATACCCGTAATCGCTGTGGTGCAGAATTCTCAGGAGCTCGCAAAATGAACTCAGGCTCGAATTTTAGTGCCAGACCATAGTCGAGTAGCGCCGATGCTGCATCCTGGGCACTTCTGATCTTGACAGGCTCGACGGGAATATCACGCAGTGGTTTCAAAGTGGACTCTATTGCATCCACTGACATGGGCTTGGTTAAGGTAGAAACAATTTCCAGGTTGTGTTCTTTACCCAGGGACTGAACCGACGATAACGTCCGTTGATCCATGCCGCTCATAAGAACTATCTTGGCTTTACAGTTACGGTTGCCCAGTTCTCTGATTATTTCGACCCCATCGGCTCCTGGCATACGCAAGTCCAGGGCGATTACATCAGGACGTAGCCTGTCGGCTAC
>JANQJM010000044.1 GCA_028281635.1 Pseudomonadales bacterium
TGCTGTACGGGTCGGTCGCCGCCTGGCTCACCGGCATCCCGTCCATCGTCAACGCGCTCGGCGGCACGCCGGTCATGTTTCATCTATTACAGCATCATGCTCATATTCAGGACATGGTCTTCATGCTGCAACTGGAAGTCGTGCAACGACTGGCCGCCCAATGCGGCGACAAAAACTATGGGCGCTTGGGTTTGATGGCGCAGTACTACTGCCAGATAGACCATCTCTTCAATGTGCCGTCCGCCGCCTTTACGCCAAAACCCAAGGTCAGTTCGGCCATTGTGCGGCTGACACCCCATAGGGAATTCCCGGTACGGGCCACAAATGTGGAATCCCTGCAGACTGTTATCCGCACTGCCTTCAATCAGCGCCGCAAGACCTTGAAAAACAGCCTTAAAGCCATTATCTCTGAGAAAGGGCTGAAGGGCCTTGAGATCGATTTAGGGCAACGGCCGGAAAACCTTAGCCTCTCCGATTTCGTAGTAATTAGTGACGTCCTCACTGCTGAGATACAGAATCATGACCACTGATACCGATCTGATTGAAATTGAAATCAACACCCAGTACCTGCAGGAGCAATCCGATCCGGGTAAGGATCGCTATGCGTTTGCTTACACCATAGGCATCACTAACCGTGGCGAAGAGACCATCAAACTGGTCAAACGACACTGGCGTATCACTGATGACAACGATCGGGTAGAAGAAGTCATTGGCGAAGGAGTGGTAGGCCAACAACCCGAAATTCCCCCTGGTCATTCATTTCAGTACACCAGCGGCGCCATCATAGGTACCCAAATTGGCACCATGCAGGGCTCCTACGAAATGCTGGCGGAAAGTGGAGAAACCTTTCAGGCACCGATCCCAGCCTTTCTGTTGGCGCCGCCTCACGCGATCCACTAGCCAACACTTTCACGTCAATTAGAAGTGCTATACTGCGTGCCGGTTTGAGGTCAGCGGTCGCCCATGAGCACCTATGTGATCGGAGATATTCAGGGCTGCTTCAAGCCGCTGAAGAAACTCCTGAAAAAAGTCGGATTCAGCAATAACAGCGACAAGCTCTGGTGTGTTGGCGATCTCATTAATCGCGGACCACGCTCGTTGGATACCCTTCGCTATCTGCACGACATCGATGATGCCACCGAGATCGTGCTGGGCAATCATGATCTGCACTTCATCGCTATTCACGAAGACTGCGCCCCCGCCCGCAACAAAGATACCCTGGGAGAATTGTTAGAAGCTCCCGACTGCCAGCAGTTGAGTGACTGGCTACGCTCAAAAAGTTTAGCTCATCATGAGAGTTTGCAAACCGATAAGGGGCTGGAAGATTTTCTGATGATCCATGCCGGCGTGGCACCCAGATGGTCATTACAACGCACCCTGGATCTCGCTGCGGAGGTCGAACATGCGCTGCAGGGGCCTGACTACAGAGAGTATCTGACTAATATGTATGGCGATGAACCCATTCGCTGGTACGACAAGATCGAAGGCCAGGCTCGCCTGCGAACGATCACCAACTACCTTACCCGGATTCGCTTCTGTGATGACATCGGCAGTCTGCGATTGGATGTGAAAGAAGGTCTTTGTGCCGCACCCGCCGGATTCAAGCCCTGGTTTGAATATGAAAAAATTACCCCGGAAGCTACAATCCTGTTTGGCCATTGGGCAGCTCTGGAAGGCTACACCGGCAAATCCCACGTCTACGCTATGGATACGGGCTATGTGTGGGGTCGCTCTCTCTCCATGATGCGATTGGAAGACAAGCGCCTCTTCGCTGTCTCGAAAAAATAAACCTTTCACTGAAGTACGCAGTCATGAAAACCTATCTTGTAGGCGGCGCTGTTCGCGACAAACTGCTGGGTTTACCAGTCAAGGATCGGGACTGGGTGGTTGTTGGTGCCTCAGTGGATGACATGCTAGCCCAGAATTTCAAACAGGTAGGCAAAGACTTTCCAGTGTTTCTGCATCCCGAAACCGGGGAGGAATACGCGCTGGCCCGTACGGAACGTAAAGTTGGACCTGGCCACAGGGGCTTCGATTTCGACAGCTCCACCGAAGTGACTTTAGAGGAAGACCTGATTCGTCGCGACCTAAGCATCAATGCCATCGCAGAAACCGAGTCCGGAGAACTCATCGATCCCTATGGCGGCCGCGAGGACATTGGCAAGCGAATACTGCGTCACACTTCTGATGCTTTTGTAGAGGATCCTCTGCGTGTATTGAGAGTGGCCCGCTTCGCTGCACGCTTTCATCACATGGGTTTTGAGGTCGCGCCCGAGACTAAGTTACTAATGACGCAAGTTGTTGAGGCAGGTGAGCTGGGAACTTTGACGTCGGAGCGAGTGTGGAATGAGTTAGAACTGGCACTTACTTATCAAGCCCCAAGTGAGTTTGTTCGGGTACTCCGCGAATGCGGCGCACTGGCTGTTATTCTGCCTGAAGTCGACAAACTATTCGGCGTGCCACAACCAGAAAAGTATCACCCTGAGATCGACACTGGTGAACATACACTGTTGTGCCTGGAACAAGCCCGCAAGCTTACCGATGATCCGGCCATCATGTATGCCACTTTAGTACACGATGTAGGCAAGGGCCTGACTCCTCCTGACAAATGGCCCAGCCACTATGGACATGAGAAGAGCGGCCTGCGATTACTGGAAGACCTGGAACAACGGCTACCAGTGCCAAAAGAATTTGCCGCACTGGCTCGATTGGTTTGCGAACATCACACCAAGCTGCATCGCGTGCAGGAATTGAAACCGAAAACCGCGCTTGGCTTGATCGAATCGCTGGATGCCATTCGACGTCCAGAGCGCCTGGAGAAATTCCTGACAGCCTGCGAAGCTGACGCACGAGGCAGGACTGGCCTCGAGTCCAGAGATTACCCGCAGCAGGATTACCTGCGAGCTATCCACAAAGCCATTCTCGCTATCGACAATAGCGAAGTACTCAAAGCCGCGGATGCTTCGGAGAGAGGCAATCCCAAAACGCTTATTCAAAAGGCACGACTGCAAGCGGTGAGCGAGACCATCGAAGGACTGCGTAGTGAGTGATTCGCCCGTAGTGCTGGTCACCGGTGGCGCCAGGCGCATTGGTGCGCAAATCTCAAAACAGTTTCACCTTCGAGGATTCAAGGTAATCATTCACTACAATAGTTCTGCTGATGAAGCGAATCAGCTGGTGGAATCCCTGAATGTGATTCGCCCAGACTCTGCATCTCTGTTGCAAGCATCCCTCACCGATCAGGACGAAGTTCAGCATCTCGCCCGCCAAAGCCTTGAACAGTTCGGCAGAGTGGATGTGCTGATCAACAATGCTTCCAGTTTCTATCCAACGCCAGTCGAACAGGTATCCCAGGAAAACTGGGATGACCTGATGGGCAGTAATTTACGCGCTGCGTTTTTTCTCTCCTGCACGTTGGCCCCGGAACTCGCCGAGCGACAAGGGGCAATTGTAAATATCGTGGATGCGATGGTGGATCGTTCCTTACCCGACCATCCGATTTACAGCATTGCCAAAGCCGGGCTCAAATCCATGACCAAATCTCTGGCTCTGGAGCTGGCTCCAACAGTGCGGGTAAACGCGGTTTCCCCTGGCGCCATACTCTGGCCAGCTTCCTTAGAGAATGGCGATGATCCTGAAGTTCAGAACTCGCGCAAAAGAGTACTAGACGGTATTCCTCTGGGCCGCCTGGGAAATCCAGACGATATCGCGCAAACTGTTTACTTCCTCGCCCGCGAGGCTAGCTACATGACAGGAGCCATCGTAAAAGTGGACGGTGGCAGAGCTCTGGGCTAGGCAGATTGCCAATCAAATTCGATTGGCCACAATTTCTGACCCGCTGGATTAAATTCCTGCCAGAGTGTCTGATAGTTCTGCTTCGTTTCCGGGTGCAGTTCTTCTGGCAGCAAATCTGCCAGCGGCTGCAACACAAAGGCGTGTTTCAGAATTTCATCCCGCGGCAATGTCACGCCCTCCACTTCCCCGGCGATATCCCCGTAGGTCAGGATATCGATATCCATGGGTCGGGCTGAGAACTTGGGTTGGCTGCGATCACGACCTAACTGGTCTTCCAGTTGTTTGAGAAAACTATTGATGAATTGCAATGACTCGCCAGTTTCAACGCAGGCAACAAGATTCAGGAAATTCTCACCTTCGAAACCTACAGCTTCGCTTTCGTAGACCGTAGAACACTTCAAGTCAGGATAGCGCATGCGCAATACCTTGACTGCAGTGCGAATATTGGCATGGGAATCTTCGTTGCTTCCGATACTTAAAGTGAGAAGTGGCACTTGTGACTATCCAAATAATAATAGCGACACTAGGGCTTTTCGCCGCGCTCGATAATGACCCCAACGTCTTTGGAGCCGGTCACTGCGCCAGGTTTACCCAATCTTAGCTTGACCCAGGGTACGGAAAACTCATTCAGGACAATTTCAGCCACTCGTTCGGCCAGAGTTTCCACCAGAAAGAACTCAGAGCCCTCAATAAACTCGATCAAACGTTTGGCCACTGACTTATAGTCCAGCGCCTGCTCGATGCTATCGGTTGCTGCCGCTGCACGATTGTCCGCCGCCATTTCCAGGTCCAGACTGACGACCTGTCGCTGTTCCCTCTCCCAATCGAAGATGCCGATAATGGTGCGCACTTCCAGTTCTCGAATATAGACAATATCCATGGTAATTAGTTAATAGCTCCTTGAACACTCACACAATGCTGGTTGATTGTGCAGATTACTCTGCCCGGCAGACACTGCGGGCCAGCCATGATACTTGGTTTTGCAAAAGCTTACCGCCCAGGCGCTAAAGCCTGGACAGCGAGCAGGCCATAACCGAATTAAATGCTATTGAGGATAGCGAAGGTAGGAGTCGGGAATTGGATTGCTGTCCACATCAACTTCAACGTATTCAAACCGCCAAAATCCATCCACAGCAGTGCCCCAGGCAGGGAAACTGACATTCCCAAATGATCTGACTGGCCCATAGACATATTCGAGCACTTCGCCTTCGTAGTTGGCGCCCCATCGAATCGGTGCGCCAGTATCGTCTATCTCCCACCAGCCCCAATCCTCACGGTCCTGATTGAGAATATTCACTCGCATCGGAGGCTCAAACTCCAGTACCAGGCGTTGATCTGCTGTCGCCAGATTGTGAATAACCGTATAGAAGTCATAAGGCCAGAAATCAAGATCAGCCCTGTGTGCTGACTCATCTCCTGCCCGCACTTCTCCGTTTCTTGATATCCAACTGGAATCAGGCGTAAACACCAGGATCAAATCGGAGAGTGTGCCTTCAATCTCCATGCGCTGATTAGGTTGCTGAAGATCGCGCCAGGCCTTTTCTATAACAGCTTGTGCAGGATTTTTTCTCCAGCCATGATACTCGATATACAGAGAACGTGATCTTGACCAGATGTCTTTGCCGCCAAGTCTGGCGAGCATTTTTTCGATAAGTGCTACAGCTTCGGGATCCCCCTGGAGCTGATTTTGCCCCATGCTGTGACTACTGAAAATCACACAACTCAAGAATGCCAGAGCCAGTTTAGTTCTCAAGGTAGAAGCCCTCCATGCTGGTTTCAAACCCAGAGAGTACTGCGAATTACCCAACAGAGATTGCTAATTTCGTGCGGAAGGAGGAGGCACCGAAAACTCCCGTTTATAGGCACGGATGAACGAACTCTCCGAGGCGTATCCTGATGCCCGAACAACGCTTGTAAAGTCCGCACCAGAAGACAGTGATTTGCAGGCGCTTTGTAAACGTTGCGAGCGAGCGAATGCAACCGGCGTCTGGCCCACAACTTCAGTGAAAACTCGTAAAAAATGATAGCGAGAAAGACAGGCCAGTTCCGCCAGTGAATCCAGATTCATGTCACTCCCAGCCGTAGCTTCGAGATAGTGCCTTGCTTTAAGGATCCGGGAAATCAACTCGTCTCTGGTTGATCGTTTCTTCAAGCTCTCTAGTGCCGTTGGGGGTGCCAAGCTTCGGTTTTGAATTAAAGCAGCCAATAGCAACAGCATTGCCGCTTCCGTAGCTTCCTGCTCTTCTTCCGCATCCAACGCTCCATGCAAACGTCGCAATTCAGACAGAACCTTTTCATCTCCACTCAACGCGATCTGAGCCACTTCATCCGCAGCACCTGGTCTGGAGAGAGCGTCACCAGCTTCCAATTGGCATTCAACTGTAGACTCCAGTGAACGCAGCGCCACTCGCAGCTCATGTTCCCGAAAGAATACAGACAAGGATTCGGCGGGATCACTGATCTCGCTGCCATAACGTTCATCAGCATTGACCAGCAGCACCTGGTCTGAAGAGAGTGACACCGAACGGCCATTGAAGAAATAGACTTCGCGCCCCTGGCGGACGGATTTAAGCGAGAAGGCGCCGTGATGCTCTGGCATTTGCAGGTCCGCAGTCTGAAACCGAAACACAGTGATCTCAGGTAGCGGTCTCTCATAGAAATCATCAACGTCGTGTTGAGAGATCGTTCGCTGGGGTTGCTGCCATTCGACGATTTCCAATTTTGATCCTCACTACCTGTGTGCCAGACATCAGATCGCTGGCAACGACTCTAGATTCCAGCGCGGCTGAGCCTGTATAGACAAGTCTTCACTTAGTCCCGCCATTAATCGCTGACATCCTGCATAGGCAATCATGGCGCCGTTATCAGTGCAGAGACTTGGACGCGCGTAAAACAGTCTCCCATCAACTTTCGCCAGATTCTTTTCCAACACTTCTCTGAGGCGCATATTCGCGCTCACACCACCAGCGATAATCAGCGATTTTAATCCAGTCTGTTCCAGCGCCCTTCGGCATTTAATCGCCAGGGTGGATACCACTGCCTCTTCGAAGGCGCGAGCGATATCGGCACGAGTCTGAGGGTCCAGTTCGCCGTCTACCGATTGTTCAGCGATGGTGTTGCGAGCGAACGTTTTGAGTCCGCTAAAACTAAAATCCAAACCGGGCCGATTGGTCATCGGTCGCGGGAATTCGAAACGATCGGCCTCACCTTTCGCTGCCAGTCTGGCCACTTCTGGTCCACCGGGATAAGGCAGACCCAGCATCTTGCCCACTTTGTCGAAGGCCTCACCCGCCGCATCATCCAATGATTCGCCCAGCAATTCGTAGCGGCCGATGCCCTCCACTTTAACCAGTTGGGTATGTCCACCGGAAACCAGAAGGGCAACAAAAGGAAACTGAGGTGGTGATTCTTCCAGCATCGGTGCCAGCAGGTGACCTTCCATATGATGCACGCCGATAGCCGGTACGCCCCAACCCATGGCCAGACTACGACCGATAGAGGCACCAACCAGCAGAGCACCAATCAGACCGGGGCCCGCTGTATACGCCACACCGCTAATCGCATCATCCTCAATGCCCGCCTCGGCGATAACCTGGCGCACCAATGGCATCGCCTTGCGTATGTGATCCCGGGAAGCCAGCTCAGGGATCACTCCGCCATACTCGGCATGAATGTCCACCTGGCTGTACAGGGCATCCGCCAGCAGACCGCGATCGCTATCATAAATAGCCACACCGGTTTCATCGCAGGAAGTTTCAATACCCAGAACAATCAATGACTTAGCTCGTTTTCACAAAAATCTGGGCGCCATCATGCCAAAAAACACTGCCAAGCCCAAATTTAGGCCAGTTAACATGCTGGAAGCCCTGATTTCTTTGCATTTGGAGGCTCAAATCTATAAGATACGCAGCCTTAATTTGACCCCCCGCCCACGATTGACGGGTAGGTCAGCTCAATCGATTAAACAGGTAGGTGAATTTCTTCATGCCTCAAGTGAAACTAAAAGAGAACGAGCCATTCGACGTAGCCCTACGTCGTTTTAAGCGTTCTTGCGAGAAAGCCGGTATCCTTGCTGAAGTGCGTCGTCGTGAGTTCTACGAGAAGCCCACTTCTGTCCGCAAGCGTAAAGCCGCTGCTGCAGTAAAGCGTCATCTGAAGAAAGTGCAGCGCGAAAGCCGCAAGACCCAGCGTCTCTACTAGTAAATCGCTGGTCCCGTCTATCAGGGGTCAGAGTAAAATTATTTCCCCGACAATCGAATACGGGTAGTCTTTAAAATAATTTTACTCTGACCCCATTTATTTTCCGGTTCAAAAATGCCTGAAAGTCCACTCAAAACCCAAATCAGTGAAGCAATGAAAGAAGCCATGCGCGCCAAAGATAAAGAGCGCCTCGGCACGATTCGTTTAGTCCTTGCAGAAATCAAGAAGGTCGAAGTAGACGAGCGCATCGATCCCGATGATGCTCGCATCACCTCTATCATGGACAAGATGGTGAAGCAGCGCCGTGATTCCATCAAACAGTTTACCGATGGTGGCCGCGAAGAATTAGCGGCCAAAGAACAGGCGGAGATTGATGTAAGTCAGGAGTTCCTGCCGCAACCGCTGACCGCTGAAGAACTCGACTCAATCATCGCAGAGGCAGTGGCAAGCACCGGCGCCAGTTCGATGCAAGACATGGGCAAAGTAATGGGAATCGTCAAAGCCCAGGTAGTAGGAAAAGCGGACATGGGTAAGGTCAGTGCGCTGGTTAAAAGCAAGTTGAGTTGATCCGACGCTACCAGGGCAAGCATCGCTTTCTTGGTTGAATCTCTCTGAATCCGATCCCTTACTTTCTGAAATCTGGCTATTTGCGCAAAGCTTTGCTGCAGCCCTTTCCATAAACCTGACTGCGAACAGCTAAAGGCTTTCCATCGACAGAGCTACCACGCCACCCTTTCGTCGCCATAATAGAAGTATGGGAATTCAAAGCGTATGCCCGGTGGGTCGCAGGGTCGATACGCTGGATCCGACAACCTCTGACTCGCTTCTTCGTTGAGGAGCCTCAGTGCCTCGGACTCGCCTACCGCTATCAAATTGTCCACCCAATAGGCCGCCAGACTCGCATCATAAGACGCCAGCCCAACGACTGAAGATGATCGCCTGCTAATCGTGTGCCTGGATTGACGCTCTTCTTCAAGCAATGTCTGTATTTGTGCAACTCCATCTGAGTCTCCAACAGCCGCGTGGGTGACTTCCTGAATAGACAGCCCAATCATTCTGCCAATATTGGTGTTGCTTTGTTCAGCAATGTACATCCCGTATTCCAGACAGGCTTGTTCAACTGCTGGATTTGTTCCTGCCTCATTTGCACAGAAGGAGGAAGGAGGATAGTCAATCGCGTGCCCGATTGCCGAATCGGCGTAGCGAAACGAACGGAACACCGTATTGAATTTAGCCCATGGATCGTCGCTTGTCGCAGCGCCATCCAACACTGCGATTTGCAGCGAGAAATAGTCGTCAAATTCAGGCATCGCCACTGCCTGTTGCAGCGCTCTGGTGGCACCAAAAGTGTCATTGCGGTGGGCTCGCAACATCGCCAGTTCGCCCCATATCGCCGCGTTACCCGGTTGTTGACCGATGGTGGCGCTTAGTCGTTGGTCTTCACAGGCGGCGTGCCCTACGTCCTCGAAACACGCAGAGATAAGTTGGACGAGAATAAAACCATTATCTGGGTTGCGCTGAGACAGTTCAGCGAGTGCATCAATTTCTTCTGCGCCCAGACGACCATTCGTGGCGGCCAACAGAGACATGAGCTGCGCATTTGGATCGGATGAATCGGCAAGCCTGGCCAGAAATTGCTCTTCTAAATGGTCGTAGGATTCCTGGTAGATTGCTGACCCGTAGTATTCAGAGTTGTATTCTGGATAGCAGACAATTGTTTCGGATTCGGGCAGATCATAGGTCGCGAGATGATAAGCAGAAGGGGCAAACAACAGAAACACCGCTGCCCATAATCCCACAACTATCTGTTTTTTGTAGTCTGTCCAGGCCATGCACTACCCTAATGAAGCTGGATGTATATTAACAGTTAGCAATATTCGTACGGAGATTGGATAATCTTCGATTACCATCACGCACTCTTTAACTTTCCCATGGCTGGCCTCATTCCACAAACCTTTATCGACGATCTACTCCATCGTGTAGATATCGTAGAGGTTGTTGATAAGCGGGTTCCGTTAAAGAAAGCTGGCAAGAACTACCAGGCCTGTTGCCCTTTTCACAACGAGAAAACCCCTTCCTTCAGCGTGCAGCCTGAAAAACAGTTCTTTTATTGCTTTGGTTGCGGTGCGGGTGGCAATGCTATCGGCTTTGTCATGGAATACGACAAAGTGAGTTTCCCAGAAGCGGTGGAGACCCTGGCCCGGGATGCAGGTCTGGAAGTCCCCAGAGAAGAATCTAAAGCCGAGACTCGCAGACAATCGGAAAACAGCAAATTGTTGGATTGCCTGGAAACCGCCAGCAAGTTTTACCAATACCAACTCAGGCAGCACCCGGCTAAGCAGTCAGCTGTCAATTATCTGAAGTCCCGAGGTCTTAGCGGTGAAGTCGCCCGCGACTTCGCCCTGGGTTTTGCCCCTCCTGGCTGGGACAATTTGCTTTCAGCAACAGGCACCGATGAGGAACAAACCAAATCACTGCTGCGGGCCGGATTGATCATCGAGCGCAGCAAACAAAAAGAACAGGCTGACGAGACTGGCGAAGTGGAGCGTGGATTCTATGATCGCTTTCGCGACCGCATCATGTTCCCCATCCGCGACAGTCGCGGTCGCACGGTCGCTTTCGGTGGGCGTGTACTGGGAGACGACAAGCCCAAGTATCTCAATTCACCAGAAACGCCGGTCTTCCACAAGGGATCTGAACTCTATGGCCTTTATGAAAGCAAACGCTGCAATGAAAAATTCAAACGCCTGTTGTTGGTGGAAGGCTATATGGATGTCATCGCACTGGCCCAAATGGGTGTACGCAATGCCGTTGCTACGCTGGGCACAGCGACCAGTGAGAAGCACTTGAGCCGCATGTTCCGTGCAGTTTCAGAAATCGTGTTTTGTTTTGATGGCGACGAAGCAGGACGCACCGCGGCCTGGCGTGCGCTGGAAACCACCTTGCCGCAAATGGAAGACGGGCGACAGGTCAGATTTCTGTTTCTACCTGAAGGCAGCGATCCCGATACCTATGTGAGGGAAGTTGGCAAAGAAAAGTTTCTGGAAGTTGTCGATAACGCCCAGCCGCTGGAGCAGTTTTTCTTCGACAAGCTCTCGCAGGATTTAGATGTGGGCAGCATCGAAGGCAGAGCGCGCCTGAGTAACTTAGCCAAACCCCTGATTCGCAAACTCCCCAAAGGGGTGTATGCCCAACTGATGCTGGATCGACTCTCCGACACCCTCGGGGTAAACACCGAGTCTCTGGATCAGTTACTCGCTGCCGCACCGGAGCAGCCACCAGTGCCGGACATTCCGCCACCACCCCCGCCTCCGCAAACCCGAACCACCGCCAGCGGCCCAGGCGAAGCACTGACCAAGCATCGCAAGCCAGCGGCATTGAAAGCGATCGAACTCCTGCTGCGTAATCCCGAGGTCGCCCTTTCCATCGAGCGCAGCCTGGAACCACTGCGTACCGCCGAAGACAGCAGCCGCAAATTGCTGCTGGATCTCATTGAAAAAGTGCAGCAGCAACCCCAAATAGAGACTTACACTCTACTCGGTGCCTGCTACGCCACCGCTCTCGGCAGCCAGCTAACCCAGCTGCTCAAAGAAGAGAAGATCACGCCGCAGGAAGGCATCGAAGACGAGTTTAAACAGATAGTTGACAATATATTGTCAGATATAGAGAAAAAGCTGCACATTCTGCAGCTAAAAGAAGAGGCAAATACCCGGGTTTCTGCGGCCAATGAAGGCAACCAGGACGGCTTAAATCCTGTCTAAATCAACAAGATTGTCGATATACATAGTTGCCAGTCGCCGCTATAATGCCCGGCTCACTTTTATCCACGCATTCACAGTCCCTGGCATTCACGCCCGGGAAGACGAGAGTTCATGGCCGAATTAATCGCACCACAATCCAGTCTGAAAGCACTCATCGCCAAAGGTAAGGAGCAGAGCTACCTCACCTACGCCGAGGTGAATGACCATCTGCCGGAAAATATTTCCGATCCGGATCAGGTTGAAGACATCATTCAGATGATCAACGACATGGGCATCAAGGTTTTCGAAACCGCTCCCGATGCCGATGCCCTGTTGCTCAATGAAGACGATGATTCCGGTGCCGATGAAGTAGCAGCAGCCGAAGCTGCTGCCGCACTGGCTGCCGTTGAGAATGAAGCTGGCCGTACTACTGATCCTGTGCGCATGTACATGCGTGAAATGGGTACCGTGGAACTGCTCACTCGCGAAGGCGAGATTGTTATCGCCAAGCGTATCGAGGAAGGCCTCAGAGAATTAATGAAGGCGATGGCGCTGTTCCCCGGTACAGTGGAGCATGTGCTTAATGAGTATGCGCTGATCGATACCGAAGAGCGTCGTCTCAGTGACCTGATTACCGGTTATCTCGATGTGGCAGACGATGTTATTCCGCCACCCGCCGAGCAGGCGGACGCTGCTGCCGATGACAGCGACGATGATATCGATTCGGACGATGATGATGGTGATGACGACGAAGATGAAGGCGCTACTGGTCCCGATCCGGAAGAAGCCAAGATCCGTTTCACTGAGCTCAAGGACCAGTATGAAATTACCAGCACCCTGGTAGGCAAGCACGGCCGCAATCATGCCAAGGCCGCAGCCGAGTTGGAAAAACTGGGCGAAGTCTTCAAGTCATTCAAACTGACTCCGCGTCAATTCGATCCACTGTTGCAACACATCCGCGCCGTACTGACCCGACTGCGTCGCCATGAAAGAACCATCATGAGCCTGTGTGTACGCAGCGCCAAGATGCCACGCAAAGAGTTCATTGAGTCTTTCCCTGGCAATGAAACCAATGAAAAGTGGATCGACAAACACATTCGTCAGAAGCAGTCTTACTCTGAACTGCTGGTCAATGTGAAGACGGAAGTGCTGCGTGCACAAAAGAAGATTCGCCTGTTGGAAGAAGAAACAGGATTGACCGTCACCGAGATCAAGGACATCAACCGACAGATGTCCATCGGCGAAGCCAAGTCACGCCGCGCCAAGAAAGAGATGGTAGAGGCAAACCTGCGCCTGGTGATCTCGATCGCCAAAAAGTACACCAACCGCGGCCTGCAATTCCTCGACCTGATTCAGGAAGGCAACATCGGCTTGATGAAAGCCGTAGACAAGTTCGAATACCGCCGTGGTTACAAGTTCTCGACTTATGCCACCTGGTGGATTCGTCAGGCAATTACCCGTTCTATCGCTGACCAGGCACGCACCATTCGTATTCCGGTACACATGATCGAAACCATCAACAAGCTGAATCGCATCAGCCGTCAGATGGTTCATGAAAAAGGTCGCGAGCCAACTCCGGAAGAACTGGGTGAGCGCATGGACATGTCGGAAGACAAAGTGCGTCGCGTACTGAAGATCGCCAAAGAGCCAATCTCCATGGAAACACCAATCGGTGATGATGAAGATTCACATCTTGGCGACTTCATCGAAGATGCCACCGTGGATTCTCCCGTGGATTCATCTATCGATGAAGGTCTGCGCGAAGCAACCAAGAGCGTGCTCGGCAGCCTCACTGCAAGAGAAGCCAAAGTACTCAGAATGCGTTTCGGTATCGATATGAACACCGACCACACCCTTGAGGAAGTAGGCAAGCAGTTCGATGTAACCCGTGAGCGTATTCGTCAGATCGAAGCCAAGGCACTAAGAAAACTGCGCCACCCAACCCGCTCCGATCACCTGCGGTCATTCCTCGACGAATAATTCCGCAACAAGCAAATTCAAGACAAGGCCTCGAATCTGATTCGGGGCCTTGTTTTTTGGGACTTGTTTTTCGAGTCCCAGGACTCATAGTAAAACTAGCTCCGGGCATGACTCCCGTCTCGCCCAATCTGTAATCAAGAATGAATTAAAGGAACCCCCATGCCTGCTATCGATATCAAAGACAAAGTTGTATTCATCACCGGCGCCAACCGTGGCATCGGTAAAGCGTTTGCCCTGACCGCCCTGGGAATGGGAGCAAAGAAAGTCTACGCCTGCTCCCGAGACATCTCGAAGTTAGACGAAGTCATCGCCGCCGACAGCGAACGTGTCGTCCCGATCCAGCTAGACGTCACCAATCAGGATCAAGTTGATGCAGCAGCAGAGCAAGCAGGAGATGTGGAAATCCTGGTCAACAACGCTGGCATGGGTTCCAGTTTAGGAGGCCCGGTCTCCGCCACCACCGACGAAGCTGGCTTGCGCGCCGAACTGAACGCCAACTACTTCGGCATCATCAAAATGGCTCGCGCCTTCGCACCCGCCCTCGGCTCCAACGGCGGCGGCGCCATCATCAACATTCTCTCAGTAGCCTCACTGACCAACTTCCCATTCGCCCCAGGCTACTCGGCCTCCAAGCACGCAGCCCACGCCATGACCCAACACCTACGCGCCGAACTAGGCCAGCAAAACACCCTGGTCACTGGCGTCTACCCAGGTCCAATCGATACCGACATGGCTAAAGACGTGCCATACGACAAAGCCTCGCCAGAGTCGGTAGCCGTGAGCGTCTTCGAAGCTATCGCCAGCGGCGAAGAAGATGTGTTCCCCGATCCTTTCGCCGTGGAATTCGTGAAGAATCTGGAAGCTGACCGCAAGGCGCTGGAAAAGGCCAATGCCGCGACTATTGCTGGCTAACTCAAATCACACTGGTTTTGCGAATGCACGAGGGGCGCTATAATGCGCCCCTCTTTAGTTTTTGGGGCCTGAATTCTCTTCACCCCAAACGCTAAACTCTGCCAAACTCGAACGAAGGACTTTGGGTTCGTTTGAAGTCCGTAATCGAGGCGCAGTGCATTCCGAGGGAGGGAGCGTACATCAGGTACGTGACCGAGCGAGGACATGTACTGCAACGAAGAGTATGGGCTTCAAACGGAGCCAAAGAGGGCCTATAGCTCAGTTGGTTAGAGCGCCGGACTCATAATCCGTCGGTCCCAGGTTCGAGTCCTGGTGGGCCCACCAATTTTTCAAACTACTGTATTTTTACTCTGACCCCTCTAATTAGGTCTTCGACCAAGCTGCCTAGGCCTAGTTTCGGTAGCCCCTGTGTCGCCCGTAGAATTAGCGTATCGTTGCGCTAGTAAAGGGGATAGATTTATTTCTAGTAAAAGACATTTTCCAAATAGAACCATCCCCCTTAATTCCCACTATCGAGTGGACATCTCGCTCTCAGAATGACGGTCATTTTGGTTTGGATCAAAATTTCTTAACGGATCATGTTGAAGCATAAGATAGAGGTGTCGTTGCATATTTAACAACATGTTCACACAATGCATATCAAACTTGACACCTTTGCCGTCAAGGCAAAGGAAGCCGTAACAGTTACCCTGGGAACCGAAAGTGAGTTTGGGATTTCGAGGACTAAGCGATGCTTTGTCAGCATTTTTGACATCTAGCCTAACAGCTACACAGAGTGTCGCATCATAGTGGTCGAGGTAAAAAGGTTTGGGATTCTTGAACCCACAGTCAGCCGTAATCCCATTTTTAAGGAAATACTGCTTCAATTTGTCGATTAACTCTTCCATAGCAGAACTTTCATGATATGTAAACCACTTGATCTCGCTAGAGTCTAGTAAACGAATAGGACTATTGTCATCTCGTAACCGCGTAGTAACCTTAATTTCGTTATTCTCATCTAACCATACACACTTCAGACAAACATGAATCGGGGCCCCCAGATATTCGGTAAAAACATCATAGATATCATTTAGGGTTGTCTGCAGCATTGAATCGAAGTCATCAAGGCAGATTGGCGCATCACGCAGCAGCAATTTTTTCCTTAGCCGTTGAATTCTCCAATCAAATACAAAGTATTTGTTCATGACCTCTTCAATGCTTTTGTGAAGCCTAATTAAATCTCTCTTATTCTGCTCCTTCACTGATTCAAGCTGAAGGCTTAGATTTGAGTTCCTCGACTCCGCCTTTCTAAATTTGATGTGGAGCAACAATGGAACGATTAGTAACAAAATGATTAGTATGGCAACTGCCACACCCACCCAGTAGGGAATTACTACTGGAGAGACCCATGATTCAAATGAGTACCCGGATCTAATTGTTATGACTGCAGCTACTAAACTAGCAACAGAACCCAAGAAAGATAGGACAGTAGCAGTGGAAAAACGATTGACTTCAGTATGCATGATGACCGCCTCTTTATTTTTTGAATAAGAGTTTCGATTTTGTCAAAACTCATTAGAAGCAAAGCGTCGTTTTCCGAGGGTGTGTCGGTAACGATGCTTAAGTGTGTTGCGAACTGCTTTTTGTAGTGTTCTACGAACTTGTTTTGATTTAATCAGATAGGATTTAGAAAGAAAGTGACAAATTGCAATAGATTGAGGCAAAAAAGAGGCAACTCAAGGGCTGAGTCAGATGGTCATAACCTTATTTTTCCCTGACTTTCAAGAAGTTGAAACTTCTTTCGACAGCATCACATGAAATTCTTTAAAAGTGGGGGACAGAATCATTTACCTCAGGCTTAAGAAAAGGGGTCAGAGAAAATTTACAGTACTCTATTTTTACTCTAACTCCTTTAATTCTAATTCTAGTTTGAAGAATCTAACGACCACCGCTCTGCATTGTTTGAATACACATCGACCTTAACGATGTATTTTCTACGACGGGAAACATCTGCGTCCAAATTTCTAACTTCGCCTTCCTTAAACAGTGCCTTCATTGCTGCCTGCAAGTCGCTTGGATACAAATCTGATTCTTCCAAAAAATCTGCCCACGTTTCGCGATAAATCGTGAGCGCAGAATTACTTAACTTAGAAAGCCAGAACTGTCTTGCTAAATACAGGTTCTCCGACGCATCTTTGGCTGAAACCTGGTGCTCAACATCATCCTGACCACCAAACATATCGTCTGTTCCCGAAAAAGACTGTCCTCGCAGCTTTATTTCTTGCCATGCAATCCTTTGCACTATTTCCATTTTCTCAGATTCTTCTTTGAATACTCTTACTCCAGTAGGGTCTCGCGATAAGTAGACTAGAAAATAAAGAACCCGATTAGTGCCACCTCGATTTATTGGAACAAATGTTGTTCGGCCTCCATACACTGTTTTGAGTTTGCTCCGATAGCGACTAAGTATGGATTGCATGCGTTCTTCGCTTTGCTCTTC
>JANQJM010000004.1 GCA_028281635.1 Pseudomonadales bacterium
AATGCACGGAGTGCCCATCTTCCGCTGGTGCTGTGATTAATCGATCTATTAGTGTGTCGCGCATGGCGTCATCGCGAGCAACTCTCACCCTGAGTTGCACGTCCGACTGCGGCATACCACCGCCAGCGAAGGGTTCGGGCGCCAGTCGAGTCCAGAGGATGATACTGTCATCCCTTGGTACGCCAGAAGCTACACCGAGTGTGAACGGATCTTTCACAATTTGCTGACCCCAACTCGGGGTCAGCTTGGTCGACACCAACAGTCCCGAAGAAGTCAGAATGAATTGGCGCCGATTTACCATAGTAATTGTCTATTTCTGTTTTTGTTCGTTCAGAAACTGCACGAGGCTATAGGTTTCATTGGGGTCCATTCGACCGACAGGCCCATCGCTGTATGAGCTATACAAAACCTTGCCAGTTGGATCGATCAGAAATTCTGAAGGCTGGATAAATTCCCGTTCGGCCTGATACCAACTGTCCAGAATATCTCCGTCTTCTTTGGTCATGCCGTAGCCAAAGCGATAATTCTTGTCTGAGGCGAATTCGGTTGTTTTATCCAGGGGATCTACCGACGCAGCGATTACGATTGCTCCTTCTTCTGCCAGCGCTTCACGGCGCCGTTCAAAGCCGGCCAACTGCCGACGACAGTAAGGTCACCAGTGACCGCGGTAGACCAGAAATACGGTATAGGGAGCTTCGAGATCGGTGGGCAGTGACAAAGTGCTGCCATCGATCATCTTCAGGTCAAGGTTGGGGAATTGATCCCCTGTGCCGAGTTTGCTTGTCATTGGTCGCCTCTAGATGCTGTGAATATCTTACCGATCAATTATGACAGCTAACTTGCAATCAGCTAATCACTTTCTGGTCGTTATAGGCAAAATGTCAGCGATCGAGACTTATGACAAGACTGGTATCGGCAGCACAATCAATGAGAACAGAAAGCGGCGCAGAGTTGGATCTGTTGTTGAAATAAGTCAGGCTGGGCTTTGTTGCGCATCGTCTCTCGATGTTACCCAGTCTTTGTCGCCAACATCCCAGGCTCTGGCAAGATAGATAAACGGCGTGTCTACTATTGCAATGATAATCTTGAAGAAGTATTTCGCCAGTGCTAACTGCATGGCGGTAACAAAATCAACAACACCCCACCAGACGACGATACCGTAGATCAGGGTATCGAGAGCCTGGGAACACATGGTTGAGACATTGTTTCGCAACCAAAGGTGACGACCCTGGGTTTTGTGCTTGATTTGGTGAAACATCCACACATCAAATCGTTGGCTTATGAGATACGCTAACAGTGAGCCAAGTACGAAGCGTGGTGTAAAATCAAAGAGAGTAGCTGTCGCGGCATGCATATTCTGAGCAAGTGCTGCAGTCTCAGGAGCGGTCGCCGGTAAGTACATCAAGCTGATGCTGATCATTACGATGATGATGACGCTGACAGTGAAGCCAATCATAACAGCGCGGGTTGCTTCTGCCTTGCCATAGCGTTCGCTAAGCAGGTCGGTAGCAAAATAAATGCTGGAGTAGAGAATGACTCCCATGCTTGTCTGCAAGCCGAAGATTTCAGTGAGCTTGGGGCCCTGCAGATTTGCTAACAGCAAGCTGATTACGATGCTTGCGTACAGGCCCTGACGCCCAAAAAGTCGGTAAAGCAAGATTGCGAAGCTGAGATCAATCGCGATGGTAGTGAACCACAGCAGCTCTTGATTGAGTCCAAACCAGTCGCTTAAAGATTCCATGATCATTTTTTAACTCGTCAACAAGTATCGGCTTTTCAGGCGTCGATTTTGTATCCAACGCCATAAATGGAGACAATCCATTCCTTATCCACACCAGCCTGCTTGCTTAACTCATCCAGTTTTTTCCGCAGTTTTTTCACGTGACTATCGATGGTTCTATCGCTAACTACCCGATGATCAGTATAAATTCTGTCAATCAGCAAGTCTCTTGAGAATATCTTGCCCGGATAGGCCAGCATGACACTAAGTAATTCGAATTCGATCTTAGTGAGGCCCAACTCTGCATCTACCAGTCTTACTTGATAGGTTTCTTTGTCCAGTTTTAGCTGACTAGCCGCAGATTCAGACTGGGATGAGGTTGAAGCCCCCATGCGCCGCAATACATTCTTCACACGTATAACGACTTCTCTCGGGCTGAATGGTTTGCAGATATAGTCGTCCGCACCGAGCTCCAACCCGATCAGTCGGTCGACTTCTTCCACTCTGGCAGTCACCATGATAATGGGTACATCGGAAAAACCTCGTAGCTCTTTGCAGACCTCCAGTCCGTCTTTGCCTGGTAGCATTAAGTCGAGTAACACTAAATCAGGCAGGTTGCTCTTCGCCCACGCCAGGACCTCGATGCCGTTATCGATGATATGTGTCTGGAAATTGGACTGCTGCAGATAGTCAGCGAGTAGCGAGGAAAGTTTTGGCTCATCTTCAACGATGAGAATTGAATGAGGCATAGGCAAATCTTACCTGCTTAATCTCTGCAGGGTCGTCACTTGGCCTAATTTACTCTCTAGCTTAACGTATGGGTAGTCTTATGGTGAATCTCAGTCCGCCCAGCTCAGAGTCATCAACCGCGACGCTTCCTTCATGGGCATCGACAATGTTCCTGACGATGGCAAGTCCCAGACCGCTGCCGCCTGTACTGCGGTTACGGGAATTGTCGCCCCGGTAAAGGCGGTCAAACAGCTTGTCCTTCTCGGCGTCACTAACTTTAGGTGCGGAATCAGACCACGTGATTACCAGTTCTTTTGCTGCAACCCGCCAGTCGATTTCGAGTGTCCCTGGTTTATCGGTGTAGTGAGTGGTGTTTTGAAAAAGATTAAGGAACAACTGCCTGAGTTTTAACTCGTCAGCGAACATTGTGACGGAGTCTGATTTCTCCTGATACAGCAGTCGAAGATCCGCTTCCTCTGCCAGGTTTCTGAATTGCGCAACTTGATGGTCGAAGAACTCTGCGAAGTCGAGATCTGTTTTTTCATACTTCATCGCACCAAGGTCTGACAGACTCAATTCATGTAATTCCTTTATCAATCCTTGCAAGTGCAGAATTTCTTCATGCAGTGAATGGATGCGTTCGGAGTTCAGCGGGCGTACTCCATCGACCACAGCTTCTATCTCACCTCGCAGCACCGACACCGGTGTTCTAAGTTCATGGGAAATGTCGGCCAGCCATTGATCTTGTGCGTCTTTGTTTTCTTCAAGAATTTTTGCCAGTTGGTTGAATTGTTGACTTAAGTCCATCAACTCATCGTTGCCACCAATATTAAGGCGTTGCTTGTAATCTCCGGCGGCCAGGCTTTTCATACCGGTGTGCAATTTACTGATAGGCCGCAGACCTATTGATGCAAGCAGCAAGCCGATCAGTACAGCAAACAACAAAGAACCGGCGGCGATCCAGGCAAAGGCGTTGGTTTGTTCCTCGACAAACACCTGATCCAAAGAGCCCTGCATTAACTCGGTGGGGACTAATACCAGGTAACCTACGGTAGTGCCTTGATACTCGATATTGACCCAACGGGTGTTTGCCGCGGGTTCCATTGGTGGCCCGATCAGGATATCGCGGTCGCTGTTGGCCAGCAGCAAGCCATGACGAAACAGATTGGCTCGTGCGGGAGGAGGTGGTGGGCGGTCGGAGTTCGCTGCGCGTATTCGCGGTGGCGGTTGCCCGAGGCCAGGCGCTGGCGGTTGACCTGCCTGGCTTCCAGGCGGGCCGTTTCGATGCTGGGGCCTGCCTAAATTGCTGAGAATAATTTCGTCCCAGGCACGAAAGTTATTGCGCATGGGCTCAAAGCTCTGGTTAGCGCCGTAGAATTCAGCCAAGTCCTCCAGAACTGGCTGCATGCGTTGTTCTTCGACATCGGTGATGTAGTTGACAAAGCCGCGATCCAGGCGCCAGGTAATAATGGCGAACATCAGAGACGCGAGTAGCGCATTGGAAAGCAAAAATGCGAGAACCAGTTTTGTCTTGATGCCGATACGCATGAATAATTACTCTGAGGAAGGATGGGCTGCAAAAAGCAGCCCAGTTGAACTGGTTTAGATATGTAACAATTGCGTACAGTCTGTAGCTGCGCTACCCGCCTGTCAATTCAGCGTCTAGCAGTTCAACAGTGTTGCCGGGTGTCAGCACCAGTTCTTGAGAGAGGTTACTGGATTTCCGCGATGCTTTAATCTCCAGTTTTTTCTCATCCGGATATTTACCGAATAAATTCGTTTCAAAGTACAGGTCACCGACAGTCTCCGGGACAGAGTACTTTCCCAGAACCACTATCTGAGACAGCTTTTCCTTCGCTGAATGGTGATCGAGTTCTGGTGACAGCATCAGACCTTGCAGGGTGAATTCAGTTTCCGCATCGCTGAGGACAATCTGTTGCCTGATCGTTTTTACCACGGGAATCCGTTGTGTATTGAATTCAATCATTGATATGCCGCCATCGCCGTCGGTATCTTCGAGCATGAAGGCAGTCACTGGCACCGATAGAACCAGAAAGATGCTGTCGTCGACAAAGTTGAGGGTACCGTGCTGTGCCACCATGAAATGCGCTGATGCAGCAGGTGAAAACAACAAGGTAAAAACAGTGCTTAATCCAATTGCGTGAAATGTTTTAACTAGATTGTTCATCGTCATCTCCTTGAATACGGATACAGGATTGCCATTACATTCCGGGGGGTGGTCCGCCTTGTCCTGCTGGTCCCCCGCCCGCGTTTTCAACAAGTCCTGTCACACAGCGTTGAAAGAACGGGTAGGTATCCGTGGCGTAGTAATGGTAGATACCTTCAGGAAACTCTGGTGTAACACCGAAGCGTCCATTGCACTCATCAAGGTCTCCAGAGCCATTGATATATTCATAGTCTTGTGAAAACGTACCCAGCGCATAGAGTTCGACTGAAGGTCGTGATTCACTGATATCGGTCACGAACTGATAGCTGCCGGTAACCGCGCGAATTGGTGATGTTGAATCCATCGGATCGCTATAGCCATAGCGCGCATAAATGGGAAATCCATCAGCAGCCCAGCCGATGAGGGTCATAGTTGAGCTATTGCCGCCCTGTTTCTCAATAAACCCTTCCGGCATACCGTGATAGTGATAGACGCCGCCGGGTTGCACGTGGGCATTGTTGTCATCGGTACCGAAGTCAAAACTGGATTGGTTGAGCGCTTCCAGATTCCAACTACCTACATTGCCGTTGAGGCTGCAGTTATCACCGGAATCATCACAGGTACCGCCAGTACTGGCATCGATTTTGATGCCGTTCAGCACATAACCGGTTGCCCCACTGGGTCCACCGAGAGTTGTAACTTCTCCCGTCTCAGTCGGCGTCAGGGTCATGGATGCAGATACAGATTGCTCCTCAATTTCTGAGGGATTGCCAGGATTGGGAAAGGCCCCAACGTCGTGATCGGGCACCCCATTGGCTTCCAGAATGCGCTCACCATCGGCACAGGTCCAGGATGATGTGCTGGTGAGGGTAAGAGACTCCTGATTATTTGGCGTACTGTCGGTGTAACTGCAGACCACACCGTCGGTGTTGGCAGTGATCAGTGCAGGTGAATCCAGCAGTCTAAACAGCGTATCACTCTCGATGAAATCCAATTGCACGCTGTAGGTTTCTGTGCCAACTCGCAGCACCGGAATGCTTAGCACATTTCCGGCGAAGAGCGCCGCGTTTGCAGGTACTTCAGTGCCCGCTGGGTATTCCGAGTTGGCGCCCAGGCTGAAATCAACAGGATCACTGCCGGCAACGATAATCAGGTCAACGCTGTACAAACTGTCCTGGTACACCACAAACGGCATGGACAGGGTATTGTCTTCATAAGTCGCTGTTGCATTGGCTGCCGGTGCATAGACATAGATGCTCAGCGCGAGACTTAGTAATGCGATTCTGAAATTAGTCATCTTTCCTCCTATTTCCTCCTACTTGCCGCATTGCGGCACTCATTGAGTTGCATGGCGATCAAATACTGCACGGAGCTGCAGGGCCTGCAATAGCTTTCAACCAGCCTGCAGACTAACAAGCCAATGTTCAAAAACTACTCAGGAAATGTGCAAAAAATAAGGAAATGAACAGGGAGCCGCTAAAAGTACGGCGTATAGCCGCTGGGGTATTTCTCGGCCCGGAAGATGGAAGTGAGTGTACCCATCGGCGACTGGCCTCCCAGGGTATTTTCGAATTCACGAATTCGATTGCCTTCGCTGTCGATTTCAATGATCAGACTTTCCACGCCACTACAAATCAAGGTATTGCCGTTGGCAAGGCGCTGCGTGCCAGAAATTCGTTCGCTAAAGAAGAAATTCGCATTGGCGTTGCCATAACGAAATTCGATACTCTGCATGGTGGGATCTAACTCCAACACCCGGGAAAAATTTCTGCCGTTGTCATAGACTGTGATGTTGCTGTCGGCGACAGTATCGTCAATCCACTTCGCATCGTGCTGCCCTTCCATAGACACTGAAGAAATCTCCTCGATACTGCCATCGTCTTTGTTGATAATCCAAAGTTGATCGTAACTGCGACTGCTCACCAAAAGTTGATTCGTGGCCTGGTTGTAATCAACTGAATTCAAATGAATCCAGTCTTCGATTCTGGCGTCGTCAGGGTCGAGACCCAACTCATCCACGTGGTCGAATACATCCCAGCTCCACACTACAGTGCCGCTCTGATCACCAGTCTTTTCGATTTCGATGATGACTTCTGACCACAGGTCGCCTCGATCTTCCCAGGTCAGTGCCAGCACATTGCCATTAGGCAGGGGCTCGATATCGTGATGCAGTGTTTTCTCCTCGTCATCGTATTCGAAATACCATACTGGATTACCCTCCCAATCCAATTCCTCAATCAGCCCGCCTTTGCCACCTTCATCGAAGAAACCGGTTTCCAGGTTGCCGGTTCTTAACAGACTGCCATCGGATTGCAGATAGACAGAAAGCCCAGGGCCAGTGCTCATTGACCATTGATGTTTGATGTCGCCGAAATCGTCAATGAGGTAGGCGTTGTTGTCAGCGATGGGCGCAATTAGAGTTAAACCATGATAACTGCCGACATCGCTGGTATAGGGGATGTGTGAGGAATCAGTGATGAAGTGCTCGGCATTGGAAACGGCACTGGTCTCAGAGTCGTTATAAGCTTCAACGGCAACAATAAAGGCAGAGTCTTCTTCCAGTTCGCCATTAACACTCAGGGCAGTGCCCATATCCAGCACGGCGACGGTCTGTTCGCCAGCAAATGGATAGGGCGCGTAGTAAAGCTGGTAACCTGTGGCGCCCGCGACTTCAGTCCAGCTTAAGCTGGCAGCAGTGCCTTCTGTGCCGACCGCCAAGCGAGGTGTGGACAATTGTGCCCAGCTCAGAACAGGTAGTGTCAGTAATCCGAGTAGAAACAGAGGTTGCAGACGCAGTTCAGCGCTCAGGCCAGACCGGTTCAAAATAGATTGAATGCGTCGGTAATGCATGACTCACAATACGATCTGAAACAGGAAATCAGTCTCGTCCCTTGTATGCTCGCGCTTCCGACACTAATCGAGTCGGCGAAACTCGACCCCGATGGTGCGCCCGTTATCGAAAACAAAGCCGTTCACTTCATTCTGGGCATTACGGCCAAAAGTCAAAGTGCCACCCCTGCCTGACAACTGAAAAGCATCGTCACCGATATAACGCATGTCGAATTCGCCAAGCCAACGGTGGAAAAGGCTCAACTTATCGTCATTCAACTCGACGGAGTAAAAGGCCTCCAGTTCATCGCTAAGATAGCGCCCGCTATAGATAGCTGGATTCTCCAGTGCCACAGCTTCTGGGGATTGTGGTGGTGTCGGGGTAAGTTCTGAATCTGGTATCTGCAACACATCTCCCAGGAAGGCTTGGGTAAGTTTTGCCGCGGGCACGCCATTCGATGGCGTGCTGGTTTGAAAGATGTAGCCTCTCTCGTATTCGGGCAAGTAGACTAACGTGGAGCGATAGCCGGCACTCGATCCGCCGTGACTCCAACGGACAACGTCGCCGATCATGTCGACGGAAATACCGAGCCCATAGTCCAGAGATTCCCCATTATTGAGAACACCGGATTCGGTAAGGGTTCTGAATGTCTGTTCGGTTCCTACTCTGTGATTTGAAAAGTTCGCAATCCACCTGGTCATATCTTCCACTGTAGAGTAGATGCCACCTCCGCCCTGCAGTGTGCTGTTGTCGTAGCGTTGGGTGAAAATTCCCGTGGAATCCTTTACATAGGAAGTGGCAACCCGTGGAATCACCTGACCCTGGCGATGCATGATCACAGTGTCATTCATGTTGAGGGGTGTGAATATATTCTCATCCATCCACTCATGAAATTGCTGTCCGGAAACTGATTCAACGATGTCAGCAAGCAACATGTATTCAGTGTTGTTGTAAAGGTATTGAGAACCCGGTTCGAACTGCAGTTTAGTTTGGTACTGGACAAGAGTCTGAGCATCTTCCTGAAAAATGATGTCTCCAGGTTTGCGATTGACCATATAGAGTGTGTTATATATTTCTCGTAAGCCCGAAGTGTGGTGAAAAAGATTCTTTATAGTGATAGTGGCACCCAGATCGGGTAGATCCGGCAGGTGCTTACGAATGTCATCGTCCAGGCTGAGTTTTCCCTGTTCAGCAAGCAAGGCCAGGGCGAAACCAGTGAACTGTTTGGAAACCGATCCCAGATCAGACACGGTGTCAGTAGTCCATGCGATACGATGTTCCAGATTAGCCAGGCCATAGGCTTTCTTGAGAACTGTCTCGCCATTCGCCACATAGGCGACTGCGGCACCGGGGCTGGCTGTGGTATTCCAGTCACTTAAGATCCCGTCAATGTCTTGTTCCAGGGAATTGTCCTGGGCGACAAGGAGAGGTGAAAATGCCGCCAGAGCTAGCGATAGTGCTGCTAATCGACCATTGATTCGGTGTTTCAGCATGAGGTTCTCCTCTTTATTAACTCCGTTTCTGATCCAGGCTCCAGGCGCCGCCGCCGAGTCCTGCTACTGCCAGAAGTCCAGCCATAATGGCCATATTCTTCACGAAGTTTTGAAGTTCATGGTTAGTTTGCAACTCGCCTGCGGGCATTGTCCAGAAGTCATGCATTACTATACTGATCACCAGCGTCAAACCAGCCAGGATAAAGGCGATGAATTTGGTTTGATAACCAGCCACCATGGCGAAACCACCCCCAATCTGAATGATGATAGTCAGCACCAGGAAGAAAGGGATGAATATCATGTCGTGGTCAGCCATGTACTGGACATTCTGGTCCCAGCCCGTGATTTTGTTTATGCCAGGTAGAATAAAATACACGCCGAGTAAGGCGCGACCGCTGGTTATGCACAGTTTCTCAAAGGTATCGATCATAGTTTTTTAATTGCTCACTGACTCTAGCTTGCTTTGAGTACTCGATCTCGGGCGGCGTTGTATTCGGCTGTCAGTCTCCCCACCAACTGCTCAGTGCTGGCTACTTCCTTGATTGCACCTATCCCCTGGCCACAGCCCCAGATATCGCGCCAGGCTTTGGATTTACTACTGCCGCCAGAACCAAAATTCATTGCGCTGGGGTCACTTTCGGGAAGGTTGTCCGGATCCAGACCAGCCTTCTCTATTGAAGGTTTGAGGTAGTTGCCGTGCACACCGGTAAACAGGTTGGTATAGACAATGTCGTTCGCCGCATTGTCCACCAGTGCCTGTTTGTAGGCGGGATCGGCGTTGGCTTCTTTGGTGGCGATAAAGGCGGAACCGATATAGGCAAGGTCAGCACCCATGGCTTGCGCTGCCAATATGCCATCACCGGTTGCTATTGCACCCGATAACAGTACCGGACCATCGAACCATTCCCGAATCTCATGGATAAACGCCATCGGTGAAAGTGTACCGGCATGTCCACCGGCACCTGCCGCCACACAAATGAGTCCATCGGCACCTTTTTCAATGGCCTTGCGTGCAAAGCGATCGTTAATGACGTCGTGCAGACAGATACCGCCATAGGAGTGAATAGCTTCAAACACTTCAGGTCGCGCGCCCAAGGAAGTGATGACTACCGGAACCTTGTGTTTCACGCAGAGCTCTACATCGTGCATTAAACGATCGTTGGAACCGTGAACAATCTGATTGACCGCATAAGGAGCGGCGGGATTATCAGGATTGGCCTGATTGTAAGCATCCAGCTCTTCATCGATCCGGGTGAGCCATTCGTCCAATACCTCTGCCGGGCGTGCATTCAAGGCCGGGAAAGCACCGACGACACCTGCTTTGCATTGCGCGATGACCAGATCGGGATTGGAAATAATGAACAGGGGAGCACCCACCGCGGGGATGGAAAGGCGTCCTTGCATACATTCTGGAATTGCCATAAGAAACTTACTTCCTTCTTAAATTATCTAAACTTTATTGCTGCATCTGCAGCGAGTGTGCTGAGTGTAATACGGCAGCCGGTCCAGTCACAGACTACTTGAGTTGGCGTTCGTACATGGCCAGCAAACGTTCCCAATGCCGTTCCGCTGCCGTCTTGTCATATTTACCACTGCGCTCCGGAAACACGAATCCATGTTGAGTGCCTGGATACCACTCTATGCGGTAGTCGATTCCAGTAGTTGCCAGGTGGGTGTCCAACTGTGAAATCATCTCTACCGGGGCATACTCATCAGTCTCCGCGCAGCCAAAATACATCTCGCCTGTAATCTTTTCAGCATTCAGGTGAGGAGAATCTGGTGCATCGGAAAACAGCTTGACGCCGTGGATGGACGCACTGGCAGCAATACGGTCAGATAACATGGCGGCGGCGGTGAAGGCGAAAGGTCCACTCATGCAATAACCGACGCAGCCAACTTTGCCCTTACCGGCAGCACTTTGCTGGGCAGCGAATTCCAGCAATGAGCCTATGTCTTCGCATATCATTGCGCTGCTGAGTGAATCCATGTGTTCATGCATTTTCTCCCGCGTGGACTCTGCAAGACGAAAATCCCTAACACGACGATAGTAAAGATTTGGTAGCATCACATAGTAGCCAGCGGTTCCCAGGCGGCGGGCCATATCATGCAGCTCACCTCGCTTGCCTGGAGCGTCCATCAGGAAAAGTATGATGGGATGAGGTCCGTTCTCCTCCGGGTGTGTGATGAAGGTGTTCATCACGCCATCATCGGTTTGAATGTCGATCTCTTTTTCGATCATTGGATGTAAAAAGCAAATGGAATAGCGAAGGGAAGGTGAATTTCAGCGCCGACTTTCCCGGCGCTGAAATTCCTGAATAAGGCTGAGTGTATTGATGCTATTCAATGATCGCCTGTTGTACGGCGTTCTCGAAATCTGACTGGGCCGGTCCATACGGCTGCTGCAACATCAAGACAGCGGTAAGCTCTTCGGCAGGATCGGTGTAGGAACGGGTACCGAAAGCGCCTCCCCAACCGAAAGCACCTGTGCTGCGCCGCGAATTGGCAACTATTGGATCTTCAACGACTGAAACAGTGTAGCCAAACCCTTGTCCGACAACGCGGCGAGAAATACCCTGGTACAGATCACCAACCTGATTACTACCCATCATCCGAATAGTGCGTGGGCTCAATAGACGGTTCCCGAACAGTTCGCCACCATTCACCAGCATCTGCTCGAAACGGAGGTAGTCGCCCGCCGTGCTGTTCAAACCATAGGAACCCGAGAAGTAAGTAGTAGGTGGATTGTCAAAGAATGGCGCCATGTCCCGATCGATAATCACCACCCGTCGATCCTGGTACTCTTCTGGCACATTCCACCAGGTATTGTTCATTCCCAGCGGTTCGAAAATTCGCTGTTGCACGAACTGATCGAATGTCATTCCTGACTCGATCTCTATGATTCTGGCTATCACATCCAATGCGGTTGCACCGCTGTACTGCCAACGGCTGCCGGGTTGAAAATCCAACAGATATTCACCGTATTCAGGCACATTGGTAGCCAGTGTTCTGCCCGGGCCGCGTCCTGAAAGTCCGGATTGGGCTGAGGCCGCACTACCCAGGCCTCCCGAAGCCAATCCCGAGGTATGAGTCAGAATATCGTGAACCGTAATCTCCCGTGCTGCCGGCACTGTGCGGTAGTCGGGCAGATTGTCCGGATCGGCCCGAAAAGGACTGATGTTCTCGTCCACGGGATCGCGCAGCACTGCCACTTCCATCTCAGCGAATTCTGGAATCCATTTGCTGATGGGGTCCGTGGGTCGAATCAAACCTTCCTCAATCATCATCATTGCAGCTACGCCCAGTACCGGCTTGGTCGAGCTCATCATGATGAAGATATTGTCCTGCTGCATAGGACGATTGTTGTCTACATCCATCAAGCCATGGGCTTCGAAATGCACCAGCTTGCCGCGCCGTGCCACAGCAGTGACCGCGCCCTGAATGTTGCCCGCTTCAATGTGCCGTTGCATTGCCTGACTTATTCGTTGCAGCCGATCGGTCGACATGCCTACTTCTTCGGCGCTGGATGCCCAGGGGATGTCCTGCGCCGAAACTGAAATACCGATAAATAACAGTGTAAAAGAGAGTATTGAAGTGAGAAGTGTGCGCAGGATTGTGGATTGCATGGTTCGTTACCTTTTGATTCTGATGGTCCCGGATCAGCGTTCAATAATACTCAATGCCGGGCACAAAAGAAGCTACAAAATGACAGATGAAACTTTGTGTGTCAGTGGGACGCGGCAGGTCAGGGAACTGATAGAATTCGCGGCCAATAAAAACAGCAACGCCCGCCGGATATAAACTCAGTGCCTTATCTCAGCTTAAGTAATCTACGATTGCCATCTGCGTTTGCTGCATGGCTAATCGCCTCAGGCAGCGTCCTGGCTCAAGACGCTGTGCAAGAGCGGGCGGTAGAAGCAAAAAGTTTTCGGGCAGTTCGGGTGAGCGAGCCACCGGTTCTCGATGGTGTGCTCGATGATGCGGTCTGGCAACAGGCAGAGCGGGTTACGGATTTTCACCAGAGTCGGCCGGGTGACCACGCTGTGCCTTCTGAGCCTACAGAGCTCTATGTCGTCTACACGACCGATGCACTCTATGTTGGCGCCAGGATGTATGACAGCGATCCGGAACTTATTTCGGCGCCAACCGTACGTCATGGCCAGGGATTGCCTTTTGATGATCGCCTGGTGATTATACTTGACCCCTTCAATCAAGGCCGTGCTGGTTATCGATTCGAAACTAATCTTAATGGTGTGCGGCATGATGCACTTTATACGACGCCAACTCAGTTCAGCCTCAACTGGAATACGATTTGGGAAACGGCGACCAGTATCGATGGCAATAGCTGGGTAGCAGAGGTTGAGATTCCTTTTAAATCACTTCCTTTCGATCCTAACATTGATACTTGGGGATTTAATTTCGGTCGCGGCATCCGCCGCAAGAATGAGGAGATGGCCTGGGTTTCTCTGGATCGTCAATATAACGCTACCATCCTGGGTGAGATGACCGGTATGGAGGGCATGGATCAGGGAGTAGGCCTGGACATAGTTCCCAGTTTCGCCGCAATTCGTCAACGTCAGTTTAACCCTTCCGGCAGTGATGAAAACTTTGAGCCCTCATTGGATGCATTTTACCGCTTGACTCCATCCCTCAATGCAGCCCTTACCATCAACACCGACTTCTCCGCAGTGGAAGTGGATAATCGTCAGGTTAACCTGACGCGCTTCAATCTGTTTTTCCCAGAACGCCGTGACTTTTTTAACAATGATTCTGATCTGTTCCAGTTCGGCAATATCAGCGGTATGGCATCAGGGAACAATGCGTCCGGTGGAGCGAGTCGGGAGAATGCGCGCCCTTATTTTTCGCGCCGTTTAGGCTTATCTGCCAGCGGCGCGCCAGTGGATATCGAATACGGTGGGCGAATCAGTGGTCGGTTAGGACGCTTTAATATCGGCACCTTAGCCATCCGTCAGGGTGATCAACCCGGAGTTGCTTCCACTGATCTATTGGTTTCTCGAATATCCGCCAACGTGTTAGAGGACTCTCGGGTCGGCTTTATCTTCACTGATGGTGATCCGGCATCGAATCTCGACAACACTGTTGCTGGCGTAGACTTTCAGTACATCAATAATCAGCTACCCAATAATCGGCGAATATTCAGTAATGTGTTCTTTCAGCAATCGGATACTGAAGGTCTTGACGGTGACGATAGCTCCTATGGCTTTGGTCTGGGTTTGCCATCCAGCATTGGTTGGCGCACGCGATTTGGCTACAAAGTTGTTGAAGAGAACTTTAATCCCGCGATGGGATTCGTAAACAATGCCGACATTGAAGACTTCACGGCTGATATTGGCTACACGCACTTCTTCAGCGAAGGCCCCTTCCAAAGCTACTTCGGTGGCATAGATATGCAACGCATCGAACTAATCGATGATGGTTTACAGACGGAAGTAATCGCCTATCGCCTGGCGGAACTGGAAACTGCTGGTCGTGATAGCATCAGTCTGGCGTACTATGCCAGTCAGGAAGTTGTGCTGGATGCGTTTCCCATCTTTCGCCAGCCAGGTAATGAAGTATTCATACTACCTGGCAGTTATGATTTCGATGAACAGGAGATTTCATTTGAAACAGGTGGGCAACGTGAGTTTTCTGGACTCTTTTCCTATCGTACCGGTGATTTCTTCAATGGCGAACGGGTCGCCATGAGTGGCCGGTTCACCTGGAACCAGTCTCGATTTTTCATCGCATCGCTAAGCTACGATTGGAATGACATCGAGTTGCCTCAGGGCAACTTCATCACGCGTCTCAGTAGCGTCAACACGCAGGTCGCCTTCTCGCCAACCCTGTACTGGATCACACTCGCTCAGTACGACAACATCTCGGAAGAAATTGGTATCAACACGCGTTTACAGTGGATACCGAAAGCAGGCCAGGAAGGCTTTATCGTATTGAACTATGGCCTGGAAGATCGTGATCAGGACAATACGTTTCGAACTGCCTCATCTGATCTCAGTATTAAGTTTCGCTACACGTTTAGATTCTGAATCTGTCTTTATTCTGCTACACGAACATATCGAATGGTTGGAATCGACCATTCAACAAGCTATCGCTTCCTCTATGGCCAAGCCAGCCTTCGATTACGGTTTGGTAGACCCGACGGAAGTCGGTGGTGTAAGCAAGATTGTCCTCAGGATTCAGAGCGGTGAGTGACGGCAACTCGCCGTAGTGGCCACCTTTTACCTGGTTACCAATAACAAACATATTACTGGCGGCGCCGTGGTCGGTGCCAAGACTGACATTCTCGGGAACACGGCGGCCGAACTCTGAAAACACCATCAGCATGACATCGTCCGCGCGACCAATGCGTTCGAGGTCTTGTAGAAAGGCATACACCGCATCTGAGGTATAGGTCAGCAGGCGACGATGTACGTTGTTTTGGAACACATGAGTATCGAAGGCGTTGTTGCGGTAGGAAACGTAATAGAGTTTGGTAGGCATGCCTGCGTCGATCAAGGACACGACTTTGGGCAAATCCAGACTGTTAACGCCATAGTCGATAGGGGATGAATAGTTATCCCAGGCTTGCCGTACCAGTGCAGAAGCATCATTCGCACTGCGAGCGATATTGAGCAGATATTGGCGGGATGCGTTTTCCACGTCGCCAACGTCATGAACTAATTCCAATTCATCCTTTTCTTCAAAGAAGGCCTCTCTGGTAAAGCGGTCGGGTTGATCGAAAACAACCGGCACATGGGATTCGCTGCGAACGGCGAGTGACTGGCGCGCAGCAATATTAACCACGTAGTTGGCAGGGGCCTCTGGAGCCATGTCATCGGCCAAACGACCGACCCAGCCAAATTCATTACCGCTATTGGGCGCAGCCGTATGCCAATAAGCCATCGACGTGAAGTGAGAATAGGAGGGATTTTCATAGCCACAGCCGTGAACGATAGCCATCTTGCCGTCTTTGTATAGGCGCTCGAATCCCGCCATGCCGCCATTTAGACCAAAGTGGTCGTCAAGAATGCGTAAATCATTTTTAGGGAGGCCGATATTAGGTCGGTGGCGATAATAGGCGTCGTCCGCGTAGGGGACTACGGTATTCAATCCATCATTACCACCGGACAGTTCCAGTATGACCAGGACTTTGCCATTGGCCCTTGCTACCGCGGCCGCTTCAGCGGCGCGGCTAAACAATGACGGCGCCATGATCGTGCCGCCAAGTCCAGCTATGCCTAGCCCGGTCATCCCTTTACGCAGCAATTCACGTCGATCGATTGTCTTGTTGCCAATAGTATGCTTTTTCATTGGTCTTCTCTGATGTTTGTATGGGGGCGATCTAACTCAACTGATATTCCGGTTGACTGAGTAACAGGTGCACCGTCATGCGCAGGGCATCTTCCATATAGGTCTGAGCTTCCACAATGTTTGTAGTGCCGAGCTGGTCATTCAAGAAGCTCACCAGCATATGGCGGGCATCAGTACCTGGTGCAACGCGCATAAATCTTGCGATGAAGTAGTCCACTACCTCGTCAGTTGTTTGCAATTCTTGTTCAACAACCAACTGACTGAAGTTCAAACGAGCGGTATGGCGGGGGATTGGCTTCACCCGTTCAATCGCCATCTGCCAGCCGCGAAAACTTCCATAGCGGGTGTTAAAGTCCTCGTCCCGGTCCGCCAGCATATTGGATTCAGCCATGATCTGGCCTTCTCCTATATTGGAGGGTTGGGTTGCGGAAGTGATATCGAGGCCATCACGAATTCTGCGCGCCACACTCTGAATTTCCCGGCTGGGGTTGCGCCGGTCGGCTGGAACGAAATTGATATCTGGGAATAAAACATCTCGGGCAAAATTGCCCCGCTCTAATAGCAATCCTGGAGTGATCCAGCTGCGGCCACCGGCCCAACCTGCCACGGTTGGAGGTCTAAATAGAGTTTGCCCCAAAGCACCGGTGGCCTGATTGAAATCCGGAACACCTGGAGCATTCTCGAGGCCTAGTTTGCGGTAGGTGGATACGGCGAGTTCCACGGGGCTCTTGATATGGGTGCCAACAGAAGGCTGGCTATAGAAGTCTTTTGACAGGAATAGTGTTTCAAGCAAGGCAGCTACTTCGTAGTCCGCACCGCGAAACACGTTTCCTAATTCAGTTTGCAGTCGCGGGTCGAGGTCGTCACGTACAAAGAAGCGGTAAAGCTTACCAGCGATGTATTCTGCTGTAACCGGTTGTTCCATGATGATATCGATGATGTCGACACCGTCGAAATTACCAGTTTGCCCGAGGAAGGTCTTCTCTGAATCATCATGTTGATCTGCGTTGATTACAAACTCCAGGTCGACGTAATTCCATCCGGTAAACGCGCGTGCTGCTTCACGAATATCTTCTTCGCTATAGTTGCCCACACCCATGGTGAACAGTTCCATAATTTCCCGGGCGAAGTTCTCATTGGGCGCACCCTTCACATTCACACCTGCATCCAGGAAAGACAGCATGGCGGGGTCCTGTGCGACAGCAACCATGAGATCACGGAAACTGCCAGTACCCATCTCATGGAAGAGTTCCAGCTCACCCAGCAGTTTTCGATAGTCTCTTACTTTGCTTTCGTTGACCGCATAGTGTCCATGCCAGAACAGTGCCATTTTTTCCTGTAATGGAGTTTTGGTGGCCACCATGCGGTTAGCCCACCAGTAGGCGACTCGATTTGTTTCCAGCACACTGGCGCGAAGCCAATAGAAAAACTTGTTTACAACGGGCTGCAGCCGACGATTGCCTGTTGGCTTAACTTTGATACCTAACGCTTCACCGGTTTCTTTGGCGAGATTTGTGGTTGCTGGACGGCTGGGTGGAAAAGGTTCGAGTCCCGGATCGTGAATTCCAGAATGATCGAACGGTTTAAGATGGGTGTTTTGGGAAGAATCAAAATGAACTAATTGTCGCACGGCTTGGACAGGGCCAAGTTCTGCCAGGGTCTGAATCTGTTCAGGGGTTCCACCAAACCCGGCGCGCTCCAGCAAGTGAGCCGCCGTATCGTAGTTCCAGCTGGCTTCCGGAATAGGGCTGAGATCATTCTCCCAGTTTGCCAGGCCTATCGACTGCGCCTGGCAAAGCGCGGAAAAAGCGATCAGTAGTAATGCCAGCAGCTGTCCTCTTTGCATGAGGCCTTCTCCGGTCTTCTCGGTGTGCGGGGGTACTAACTTTATAATAAAAGTCGTATTTGTGTAAAAAGGAGCGCGGGCCTAGAGTTTCTGCAGAAACCTGTCCAGTTCATCTGCAAACGCCTTGCGGTCACTCTGACTAAGCGGTGGAGGTCCGCCAGTGTGTTCGCCACTGGAGCGCATGGTTTCCAAAAAATCCCGCATATTTAATCTGGCACCAATGGAACTTTTACTGAACATCTCGCCTCTCGGGCTTAGTGCGAAGCCACCCTTTTCCAATACCTCGGCGGCAAGTGGAATGTCGGAAGTAATCACCAGGTCACCAGATGTCATGCGTTTGACGATTTCATCGTCTGCTTTGTCAAATCCCGCTTGAACCTGTATGGAAGATATCAGTGTCGATGGAGGGGTTGGTAGCGCCTGATTTGCCACCAGCGAGAGCTCTATCTGTTTGCGCTCGGCTGCGCGAAACAGGATGTCTTTGATCACTGACGGGCAGGCATCAGCATCAACCCAGATTTTCATTTGTGTTATCAACTCAATTTTTGTGGCGACTAATTATCGACCAATTACCAAAAAAATGGGATGGAAATTGAGTAAAATTTATTGTGCTATAATGGTCTTTGTTTCAAGACTGAACATTCCCAAATTTCTTTTAAGAATTTCACACAAACCCCGAAATAAGTGTTACGCTTGCGCGCCTTCGCCGGGGCTCCATTCAAATTCCAAGTAGTCCGCAGCTGATTTCTTTCAGTTGCCATTGGTTTTAGTTGTCGACGATTGCCCCTTGATTCCTGTCTCGCCTCTTGGTTGTTCTATGGGAGTTGTTCTATGAAAGACCTTACCCAGGGTTCTATCACAAAAAACATTATTGCCATGGCCGTGCCAATTGCGGCCGGTATGATCTTTCAAACTCTGTATCTGTTGGTTGATTTGTATTTTGTGTCTGCGCTGGGTGAACAATCTATGGCCGGTGTGGGCACAGCAGGCACCTTGCTTTTTATGATAATGGCGCTGACTCAGGTGTTGGGGGTCAGTACTGTAGCTTTGATATCGCAAGCAGTGGGCAAGAAAGAGCAAGAGGAAGCCAATTTTGTTTTTAACCAGTCGATTGTAATTTCTGTTCTGGCAGGTCTGATGGTATTGCTTGGCGGCTATACGTCTGCCGCTGCCTATATCTCCACAATAACTCAGGACAATCAAGCTCTGAATGAGGGCGTGGTATTTCTTCACTGGTTTCTTCCAGGCATGGCGTTGCAGTTTCCCATGGTGGCTATGGCATCGGCGCTGCGTGCGACTGGTATCGTGCAACCGGCTATGTTCGTCCAGGTGTTTACCGTCGTACTAAACACGATTCTTGCACCGATCCTGATAGCAGGTTGGGGACCGGGACCAGCCCTTGGGGTTTTGGGAGCAGGGCTTGCCAGCACCATCTCCATCATTGCAGGAGTGGGCTTGTTGGTCTTGTATTTCTTCAAGCTGGAAAAATACGTGGCATTCGATCTCTCGCAATGGCGACCCGACCTTAAATTATGGTGGAAGATGCTGGATATCGGTTTGCCGGCTGGCGGTGAGATGCTCCTGATGTTCGTGTATTTCTCCGCCGTGTACTGGTTGATACAGGATTTTGGTGCAACCGCACAGGCAGGTTTCAGTATCGGCGGCCGCATTATGCAGTCGATCTTCCTGCCTACGATGGCC
>JANQJM010000208.1 GCA_028281635.1 Pseudomonadales bacterium
ATTCAAGACCAGTCGCAAGGTACTCAGTATCGACTCGATAACCTCAGTTTGGACAGCACGGACACTAATATAGAAGGAAGACCATTCAGTATCGACCTCAACTTCGATTATGAGAACAATAGCATGTCGGCGCCAGTACCTATCACCACACGAGCCGACGTTGTTGCTGACATCAATGCGGGCAACTTCACTGTATCGGATTTGCAACTGAGCGTAACGCCTATGCTGGTGACTGGCGAGGCGGAAATCACGGGCCTGCAAAACGAATTGAATTTTACCGGTACTTTTACAGCAGAACCTTTCGATGTCATCTCTTTACTGACTTCACTCGGTTTGAGAGAGGAAGAGGAAACATTTTCCCTTGGTCTTGATGCCCACAACTTGTTGGACTTTGCCCTGTCCATAAACGGCGACGCACAGCAGTTAAACATTCCCAGTTTTGCATTGAACTTTGCCGGCGCGGCGATTGAGAGTGATGCGACGGTGCGCTTTGCGACAGACTTCTCCCCGATGAATGTGAGCTACAACATTAATGCGGGAAACCTGGACCTCACACCCTTCTTCCCAGCATCGGTGGATTCTGAGGAAGTCGCCGTCTCTGAAGACGAACCTGATGCAACACCCAGCGTAAATCCTGCCGCACAATATCAACCAGAGACGGAACTTCCGGTTGAACTGCTCAACGCAATGACCGTCCTTGGATCCGCCTCAATCGAATCGATTCGGGTCAATGACATGCTGATTGAAGACATCAATGTCTTTACCAATATCGAAGATGGACTGATGGATATCGAAGTGCCTCCTGTCTCAGTATTCGAAGGCAGTATGCAATCGACGCTTCGCCTGAACGCACAAGCTTCGACCCCAAGCCTCGAGATCACTGCGCTCAGCAGTGACTTAAACCTCGTTAACTTGGCACCGTCACTCTCCCGTTTCAATACAGTCACTGGTTTTCTGCAATCTGAGTCAACCTACACAGCTTCTGGTAGCACAGCCTCAAACTTGCTTGCATCTCTCAGTGGCAACACGGCTTTTTCAATAACCGAAAACTCCGTAGACATTGGTGTGATCAAACAAGTGTTTACGGCTATTGCCGCGCTCAGCCCGACTGGGGAGGCTATCCAACAATGGCCCGACGTCATTCGATTCAGTGAGATGAGTGGTTATCACATACTGGACAACGGCTTTACTGAAAGCCAGGAATTGAAACTGCGCATGGATAACTTCGATGTAAGTGGCAGCGGAGGGTTCGATCTGGAGGCTGGCACCTTTGATTATGATCTGTTATTTACTGTTCTCGGTGAGCCTTATACCCAGACTATTCCGATTAACGAACTTTACCATGACGTGTCCTGGCCGGTTGACTGCAGTGCGGCATTCAACGAGGAAGTGAATCGCTATTGTCGCCCCGACTTCACCCAGGTGCGGGAGATCTTTACGCAGATAGGCACCAATGCTGCTCGCAACCGTTTGCAGGATGTCATTACCGATCAGGTCCCTGAAGAGCTGCAGGATTCCGCACGCGGCTTGTTGCGCAGTATTTTCAACTAAGCCTGCAACGCTCATAACTCTCTGTTAAAGCACTATGAAGATACGCTTCACCAAACTTTCTGATGAGGAGCATCGCGTCCAAATCATTCGACACGATGGCAGCGAAGACGATGCAACGCTCAACAGTCGCAGTTTTCTGCGCCATGATTTCGCTCACCTCGCAACCGAAGAATGCGTTGGCCTAACGAAGGGTTTTTGGGGGCAAGTCGCAAAGGGTGCCGGACTCAATGGCTCGGGCATTGGCGGACCGGAAGCACAACTTGCGGAAGCGCTGGCGGCGCCTATTCAAACCCTGATGCGAACCGGTGCAACTGTCGAGACCTACGAAAAAACCCTGGCCTATGTGCTGCCTGATCGGGACTGTACCGAATTAGCAGCACAGGTTAAGGAACGTGGCAGGCAGTTGGAAGGCTATTGGCGCGCCACTCCTTATGGCAAGACGATGGAAGTGGAATGGCCTGAGCATGACTGAGCAGGACACCACCAAGTTTTCCAAGACGGTACTCGCTTGGTTTACCGACAACGGCCGCAAAGATCTCCCCTGGCAACAGGAGCCAACACCCTATCGTGTGTGGGTATCGGAGATTATGCTGCAACAAACCCAGGTGCAGACGGTAATCCCTTACTACCAACGTTTCATGGAACGATTCCCGATGATCGAGGATCTAGCCGGTGCACCTACTGACCAAGTGCTTCATTTGTGGACCGGCCTCGGCTATTACGCCCGGGCGCGCAACTTGCACAAAACTGCGCAGCTTATTGTTTCCGACTTTAACGGTGCGTTTCCTGCCGATTGCGCTCAGCTGGAAAGCCTGCCCGGTATCGGCCGCTCCACCGCCGGTGCCATTGCTGCACTGGCAATGGACATCAGAGCGCCCATCCTCGACGGCAATGTAAAGCGAGTCCTGACACGATGTTTCGCCGTTGCGGGCTGGCCGGAACAAACGGGGGTAAAAACTCAGCTTTGGGAACTTGCGGACACCTTAACTCCAGATATGCAAGTTGCTGACTATACGCAGGCCATGATGGATCTCGGTGCGACAGTATGCACACGCAGCAATCCCAGCTGCGAAGTTTGTCCGCTCAACAAGAAATGCATAGCAAAAGCAGAGAACGCGATTGCAGACTATCCAGGAAAAAAACCGAAAAGAACACTTCCAACCAAAACCGTTGCCATGTACATCCTGCAAGATAAGGAAGGTAAAGTGCTGCTGGAGAAACGCCCACCAACCGGCATCTGGGGCTCACTCTACAGTCTGCCGGAGGGCCAACTGGATGACGAAGAAGCAGTGCTTGCCAATCAATCCTACCCACTGAAGAAAGCACAGGAACTCGATCCGATTCGGCATACATTCTCGCACTATCATCTGGACATCACACCAGTGAGACTCGGCGAACAGCACCAAATTCCGGCAGTTGCCGAAAACGACCGCTGGCTCTGGTATTCTTTAGATCATTCACATGAAGTTGGCCTGGCAGCGCCGGTCAAAAAGCTGTTGAATTCACTGGCAAACTAAACCCACCCAAGAATCCTACGAGGAAGCATCAATGAGCCGCATGGTCCACTGCAAGAAGTACAACAAAGAACTCCCCGGTTTGGCCGTGCCGCCCTACCCTGGCCCCAAAGGACAGGAAATCTATGAAAATGTCTCCCAGCAGGCCTGGCAGGAATGGCAAGCCCACCAGACCATGCTGATCAACGAAAAACAGCTAAGCCTGATGGACCCTGACGCCAGAGAATATCTACAGCAGGAGATGGACAAATTCCTCAACAACGAGGACTACGACAAGGCCGAGGGCTACGTTCCGCCCACAGAATAAACTCCCTACGCAAGCAAGGAACAGGTCGTTTCGACATCGATTCAACTAGTGCGCCAAATATTCAAACAACAGTCCGCATTGATGCTCTGCATCTGCATTTCGGCTAGCCTCACCAGTTGCGCAAACCGCCCACAGCTTGCCAGCGAATTCACCAGTTCAACTGATAGTGGAGAAATCATCGCGATTGAACGGGTTGGTGGTTATTCAGAGCTGTTTGCAGACATTATTTTGTGGATTACCGGTATGTCAGACCGAGTACCAGCCAGCTATGGCTTCGACCTGTACCGGCTGACTTACTGGACTGCAGGTGAAGATAAACAACCGACACCAGCCACCGCACTGGTCACTATTCCGCGTGCTGAAAGCTTTAAGGGTGTGTTGGGCTGGTTGCACGGCACTGCGGTGACCCGCGACCTGGTGCCTTCAACCCCCACACCTGATGAAGGCGTGCTTGTTTCAGTAGCTTTCGCGGGCCATGGCTATATTCTGATCGCGCCGGACTATCTGGGTTTTGGCGGCTCAACAACTAACCATCCTTACTACCATGCACCAAGTGCCGCGAGCACAGTGCGAGATTCAATCGTCGCGACTGAGAAACTGATCCGATTATCGAACCTGGTTTGGCCAGCAGATTTATTCCTGACCGGGTTTTCTCAAGGAGGCTACAACACAATCGTCGCCACCCGGGACATTGAATCCAATCCTATTGCGAGCATAAATTTGCAAGCAGCAGCACCCATCGCGGGTCCATTTGATCTGGCTGGTTTCAGTGTACCGAATGCCTTAAAAGGTGAATCTCCGAGTGCCAGCCTCTATCTAGCTTATATGATCAATTCCTATGCCCGCATTTATGCAGAAGACATTGGTTCGCTGGTGCAGGAACCCTATGCCACACAAATTCCGGTTTTATTTGATGGATTGCATAGCGGTGACGAAGTCGTAGCTGCCCTGCCTGAGCAACCTCGCGATTTGTTCCACTCACAAGTATGGGACGATTTTGAGCAAGGCGATTTTCGTTGGCTAGGTGATCGCCTCAGAGAAAACAGCGCTCACCAGTTCGTTCCGGACACTCCGATAAGACTCTACTACGGCAACGAGGATCTAGACGTTTCGCCACAGGAGGCAACCAATCAGGTCCAGCGCTGGCAAGCTGCCGGGCTATCACTCGAGGCAGTGGATGTGGGGCCTTT
>JANQJM010000069.1 GCA_028281635.1 Pseudomonadales bacterium
AAGATGGATATGAGCAACGAAGAGCAGCAGGCCAGAATGAAGTTGCCTTCCATGCACAAGGGACGGAGGCCGGAGGTTGCCATGCTCCTTCACCCTGGCGTGACTCTTCTTGACCTGCTCGGTCCTCATACGGTCCTCGCAACATCGTGTAACGTGCATCTGGTCTGGAAGAATACTGATCTGCTTGAGACTGATACCGGCATCATCATGAAGGCAACGTCGACCTTCGATGATTGCCCAAAAGACCTGGATGTTCTGTTCGCTCCGGGGGGTGATCCCAACATCCTGCGAGACGACGAAACGCTTCGCTTCCTGGCCGATCGAGGATCGCGAGCGAAGTGGGTCACGAGCGTCTGCGGGGGATCAATTCTGCTGGGTGCAGCAGGACTTATGCAGGGATATAAGGCGACCTCGCATTGGTCAGCTCGGGAAGCGCTTGCCTTCTTTGGAGCGACGCCCGTGGAAGTGCGGGTTGTAACTGACCGCAACCGAATCTCAGGTGGCGGAGTGACGGCGGGGATCGACTTCGGTCTCGTATTGCTCGCGGAGTTGCTGGGCGAAGATGTTGCCAAGATGACGCAGCTAGCCTTGGAATACGACCCCGCTCCGCCGTTTGACTCTGGCACACCGAAGAAGGCTGGCCCGCAAATTGTGGCGAAGATGCAAGAGAGCTTTGGGGCTATGGAAGACGTGATGGGACCGATGTTTGCTGCCGCGGCGAAAGACATGAGCAAGTACACGCCAGTGGTTCAGTAGTGAGTCGTCGAAGGGCCTACAGTACTAGCTTCTCCAATCGCTGGATTGCTGAGGGTGTGGGCTTGATGGCGGTGTTGTAGATTTTCATATGGCTACGCAGTACTTCGCGATGGGCGTAGACCGCACCACTTTTACACGGAACAAAGTGCAGTTGGGGTTCGAGCCTTGATCTGGATGGCGGATTGTGCTCGAAGTGCATGTGACTGCCGCAATCGTGACGATGGCGACTGAGACGGTGGCGCTCTTGGTGGGTGTGCTTAAGTCGCGTTGGAACGTACACCGTTTGGTCGGTGAAAAGAGTACTTGATCGAGGACTATGCACATTGGATTGTCATTTCTAGTACAGAGGCAGTTTTTAGGATGACCACTACTAAGAGGATCGTTTCATGAGTGATTTACAACCGTATACCGTTGGCTTGGTGATTTACCCTGGCATGACCACCCTTGATATCGTTGGCCCCCAGACCGTATTCAATGCGCTTCCGGGAATTACACTCCATCGTATCTGGAAAGCACTAGACCCGATTGAAGCAGATGACGGCATGGTCATTGTTCCAGACACGACCTTTGCAGATTGTCCGCCATTGGACGTGCTCTGTATCGGCGGTGGCATGAAGCAAATGGCAATTATTGATGATGCAGAAGTGCTGGGATTTCTGAAAAAACAGGGAAATACGGCTCAGTTCATTACTTCAGTGTGTGGTGGATCTGTATTTTTGGCTAAGGCAGGACTGTTACAAGGGTATCGCGCTGCCACCCATTGGGCGATGCGAGATGAACTTGCCAAGTTGGGTGTCGAGGTCGGAACTGAGCGCGTCGTGATAGATCGTAATCGGATATCGGGAGGAGGCGTAACAGCAGGTATCGATTTTGGTTTGACGATTGCCAAATTATTGCGGGGAGAGGAAGCTGCCAAAATTGTTCAACTCTCGATCGAGTACAATCCTGACCCCCCGTTTGATGTGGGTTCACCCGAAAAAGCCGGACCTGAGTTAGTGCAGAAGATGCTGGCGCTTGCAGCAGGGCAGATGAACTGATGAGTATGACTACAAAAGTAGAACGCACTGATTCAGATTCAGATATAAAAGTAGAACGCACTGATTCAGATTGGCGACAGGTTGGGTTTTATAACATTGCAGTTGTGTTTAATCTGTGCCTGGTTGCTCAAGTATTGAGTGTTGGGGTTGCTTACTTTAGTGATCCGAGTTGGTGGACCATCCATGTTTGGCTCGTTCGAGGGTACAGCGGATTGTCATTGGTCTTGTTGGCTGGGGCATTAACTTTGCCCTTCTCGAAGAGAATTCGATCACTTGCCGTAAGTATGCCTGTATTGCTCCTGTTCCAGTTTTGCAGCATTCATCTCCATACCCCACTCCACTTACAGGTGCTTCATCCACTGATTGGATTTACTCTGTTCTACGTTTCCTCAAGCCTTGTACATCATATTTGGCGAGAGATGCGTGGCGGCTCTCCGTCTGAAAGAATTGCAAACTAGGAGACAAACTATGAAGTGTTACGCTCATCCTGAGATTTTAGTCGATCCTCAATAGTTTACCGATCGTTCAGATGATCCTAGTATCCAAGTTATCGAATATGAATCCAGATCTCTATCAAGTGAAGCACATTCCGAGGGCTGTGTTTCGGAACTTATTGAGCATTCTATCTCAGCCTACTGTTCAGCTTAGTTTCGAC
>JANQJM010000119.1 GCA_028281635.1 Pseudomonadales bacterium
AATCACCACATCGATGTCATGATCCGGTCTTAGACGTTTCACTTTTTCTGCGAGCAGCTGCCCCATACGCAGTCGCGCCTTGTATACGGAAATGCTATCCATCAGGGAATCGGGTCTGGCAAAGTAGACATGTTCGAAAATACAGGGAGTATGTTCCCCGGGTTCCGTGCACAGCTTGGTATGTAGACCACCATGCACATCAATATAAACCGCTTCACCAGGTGCCACGTCTCTCTCTATCGTGAAACCCTGGGAATCCAGAGCCACGCTCTCGGAGGCGATCATGTACTCCCTGCCCTGGTCGGTGTCGCGATAGCCGAACACCAGAGGCCGAATACCATTCCTGTCCCTGAAACCGATGATGCCGTAGCCTGTAATCATCACGATCGCCGCATAGCCGCCACGACAACGTTTGTGGACGCCGGCAACTGCGGCGAATAAATCTTCCGAGGCAGGTTCAATCTTGTTCTGACGCTGCAATTCATGAGCAAAGATGTTGAGCAGGACTTCGGAGTCTGAATCGGTATTGATGTGACGTAGATCGGTTTTATACAGGGAGCGACTAAGCTCCTGGGTGTTGGTCAGATTGCCATTGTGAGCCAGGGACAAACCATAAGGTGTATTGACATAAAACGGTTGCGCCAGGGCCGGGCCAGAACTCCCGGCAGTAGGATAACGAACATGACCGATGCCCATCTGACCGGTAAGACGGCGCATGTGTCGGGTGCGAAACACGTCCTTCACCAGGCCGTTGTCTTTGCGCAGATTAAGTTTCCCGTTATCGCTGGTCATGATGCCAGCAGCATCCTGCCCTCGGTGCTGCAGCACGGTTAAGGTGTCATAGAGACATACACCTACATTCTCGTGAGCTACTACTCCAACCAATCCACACATAGACTCCGGCCCCTGTTTGTTCGATCCCGTTACAGCGCAGGATCGAGACTATTCATATCCCCGATAAATATTTGCGACTGTTCAATCATCACCATGCCATAAGGAATCAGTGTTGATTGTTGCCACCACTCAGTTTCTGACACAAACACATTCAAAATAAACAGAATCACCAGCACGATGACCGTGCCCCGTGCGACTCCGAATACAGCTCCCAGTAACTTGTCGAAAAATTTCAGGCCGGTGATCGTGAGCACCTTAGCCATAAAATGATTAATCAAGGTTCCTGCCAGTATCACTGCGACGAACAGGATACAAAACGCTGTTACATAACGAATCGAACTACTCTCAATCAAGCCTGTAAGCATGCTGGCGAAAGGCTCACTGTACAGACGCGCAACCACTAAAGCTGCGATCCAGCTCAACAAAGACAAAACTTCTTTGATAAAGCCTCGCCACAGACCAAAGGCCGCGGAAATCCCTATCACTATCAAAATAGCGGTATCGACCTGGTTCATGACCGTTGCTTGGATCAGTCCTCAATCCGATAACGCACGACCATACCTGCTAACTGAAAACGTGCCTGTAATTCTTGCTGGTAGCTTTCAACCCGTGCCCGATCCAACCAGGGTCCCACAAATACACCGGTGAGATTTCCCTGATCGCTGGCGATACTGCGGGTATAAGCTCGATAGCCAGCGTCCTGCAATCTGGCCAGTAGATTATCTGCATTGGCGCTGTCTGAAAACGAACCCAGGCGCACGCTCCAGCCCTGGGGTAAACCATCGGGTCCAAGGCTTAGAGGGTCGCGGGTGAAGTCAGGTTCCGATACAGTCACTTCGACTTCTGGCTCTGAGGTTTGTTCTGGACCTGGATCCTCTGGACTGTTGTCATCAGTGGGTGTCGCAGGTTCGATGGCGGAGATCAATGCGTCATCGATTGTTGGCGCTGTTTCCTCTGGTTCGTCGGGTTCTGGAAAGCTGTCAGCGATAATCACCGGGCGAGTCTGCATCGGTTCTGGTAACACGGCGACTTGCGGCGGCTCAGGAATGCGGCTACTTAATGGGGTCTGGTAGCTGCCCTGACCATCAAAGATGATGGGAAGGAAGATAAGGGCCAGCGCCAACAAGACCACTGTGCCCACAATTCTTTGTTTCGTACTCTGTTGCAAATCAGCGATTTCTCGAGCTTGTGCCACGCGTGCGGAGAGTAAACATCCTCTGCCTATGCATCACGCCAGCTTTAACTTCTCCAAGCACTTCCTGTGAGTCGGAATTAGTCGATCAACTACTTACTCATTGACCGCACCGCGGCCACTGTATAGAACGAACCGGTCACCACAACTAAATCATCAACAGTCGCTTCAGCGCAGGCTGCCTGGTAGGCCAATTCCACGCTGCTGAACTGCTTTATCGGGTGCTTACTGCCGCTCTCCTGAATTTGCTCGGCCGCCTCTTTTGCCGGCATACAACGGGGTACATCAACCTGGGCAATATACCAGATGTCGGTATGCGAATCTAAGCTGCGTGCCATATCTTGTATATCTTTATCTGCCATCACCGCCATCACTACAATCAAACGGCCCGTCGGTCTGCGCTTTGACAGAGTATCCCCCAACAGCGCCATAGCGGAAGGATTGTGCGCCACATCGATAAGCAGGTGGCGCCCCGTCTCTTTGTCTGTTCTGCGTTCCTGGCGGCCGGGAGCGGTTGCCTCCAGGCAGCTAAGTACCAGTTCCTCAAACTTCAGCGAAACCCCTAGCAAGAGCAGACACTGGATCGCACCGGCAACGTTTACCGACGCCAGTTGCGGGGCTTTGCAGGTCTCCATTGAGAATCTGTCTCGGTCCTTGCCGATGAAGGAAGCAGTCCATAGCTGCTCGGATGTGGGGGCAAGCCGGAAGTCTTTACCAACCCGATACAGGGGGCACTGCAGGTCTTCAGCACGCCGTAAGAGACTGTTTGGGGGATCCGGATCGGCGCATACAAAGGGCACGCCCTGTCGCAGGATACCGGCCTTTTCCAGTGCGATGGTTTCTCGATCATTACCCAACCAGTCCTGATGGTCCAAATCGATCCGGGTGATCACGCTGACCTGCGGATCCACGATGTTTACTGCGTCCAGGCGACCCCCCAGGCCCACTTCCAGCACGGCATAATCCACAGCTTCTCGTCGGAACAAATACAGGGCAGCCAGGGTGGCAAACTCGAAGTAACTGAGAGAGATGTCTTGCCGCGCTGCTTCCACCGCAGCCAGAGCTTCGACGATATCGGCATCGGCCATGGGCACCCCATTACAGCGAATGCGTTCATTAAAGGCATCAATATGAGGTGAGGTATAGCATCCAAGCCTGCCGCCTGTAGCGCTGAGCGCGGCTTCTAAACAGGCCACTACCGAGCCTTTGCCGTTGGTTCCGGCCACTGTAATGACGGTTGTAGCCGGTCTCAGGATTCCCAGCCGCTGCGCCACTGTTCGTGAACGCTCAAGGCCTAATTCGATTTCTGACACATGCACGCTGGCAATATGCTGCAGCCAGGATTCGAGCCTGCGTTCCGCCAGATCTACTGCGGGCATTAGTTAGCCAGCCGTTTGCTTATGGTGAAGAAGCTTGTCGAGTATGGAGGTAATCTTGTCGCGCATGTCCCTGCGGTGCACGATCATGTCGATAGCGCCGTGTTCTAACAAAAACTCACTGCGCTGGAAGCCTTCCGGTAGTTTTACTCTCACCGTTTGACGGATTACATCGGGTCCGGTGAAGCCTACCAGGGCATTGGGTTCTGCAATATTTATATCGCCTAACATTGCCAGGCTGGCGGAGACGCCGCCATAAACCGGATCTACCAGCACTGAAATGAAAGGCAGGCCATGCTGGCGTAGTTTTTCCAGCGCAGCAGATGTCTTGGCCATTTGCATCAAGGACACCAGAGCTTCCTGCATACGTGCTCCGCCACTGGTGGAGAAGCAGATAAGCGGGAGATTTTCAGCAAGACAGGTATTTACCGCTTGTACGAACTTCTCCCCGACTACCGAGCCCATGGAGCCACCGATAAAGCCAAATTCAAAGGCAGCAACAACCGCCGTGCGTCCTTTGACTTTGCCTTTAATGACTACCAGGGCATCGTTTTCGCCAGTGCTCTTTTGCGCTGCGGAAAGGCGATCCTTATAGCGCTTGAGATCCTTGAACTTGAGCAGATCTACTGGCTCCAGATCCTCATTGAGTTCGACTTGATCCCCTGGGTCGAGAAACAATTCCAAACGGCGACGGGCACTGATACGCAGGTGGTGATCGCATTTCGGGCAGACTTCGTGATTCTCAGTCAGCGACTTTTGATACAACATGGCATCGCAGCGCGGACATTTCTTCCAAAGCCCCTCGGGCACAGCCGCTTTCTTCTTCTCCCCCCCGGTCGAAATAGAAGGCAGTATTTTATCAATCCAGCTCAAATTTAATCCTTAACTTTCAGATAGTTAATAATACTAATTTAAGTTATCTATTGCTTCTCTCGCGGTACCTATCAGACTGCAGGTGGCAGCCAATTCCGCCGCATCATGGCTGTCGGTATCGGCCAAATCGGCAATTTTCGCAACCAGTGCGCTGCCGATTATGATGCCGTCAGCCTGCCCAGCCATGGCCTTTGCGCTATCGGCGTCTTTTATACCAAAGCCAATAACAATGGGTAAGTCGGTCAATTCACGCAACGCGGCTATGTTTTCCGCAACCGATTGATGATCGGTGAGCGCTGCGCCAGTCACTCCCTTGAGGGAAACGTAGTAGAGATAGCCGGAACAGCGCTCGACGATGGCAGCTGACCGGGAAGCTGTAGTTGTGGGTGCTACCAGATAAACGGTATCGATTTCTGCCTGACGCAGACGTTCATGCAGACTGCCTGATTCTGTCGGCGGCATATCCACCACTAATACACCATCTACCCCTGCCTCTTTCGCGGTGGCCACGAAGCGTTCGTATCCCATGATCTCGATCGGATTTAAATAACCCATCAAGACAATGGCAGTAGTTTGATTCTGTTCCCGGAATCGACGCACCAGTTCCAGGGTATCCTGCAGGCTCACTTGCTGCGCCAGTGCCCGCTCCACCCCGAGCTGGATTACCGGCCCATCTGAGGCTGGATCGCTGAAGGGAAATCCCAACTCAATAATGTCGGCACCTTGATTGGTGAGTTCATGCATTAGTGAGAGCGATGTCTCGAGATTTGGATCACCAGCCACCAGATAGGGAATTAATAGTTTACGCTGATCGGCGCTAGCCTGTGCCGCAATATTCTGCAAACGACTCATGGTGATTACAGCTTGATGCCCTCAATTCGCGCCACAGTCTCGATATCCTTATCACCCCGTCCTGAGAGATTGATCACGATGTTTTGATCCGGGCGCATGGAAGCGGCAAGTTGCATTGCGTACGCAACAGCATGGCTCGACTCCAGAGCCGGGATTATTCCTTCCAGTCGGGTTAGCTTATGGAAAGCTTGCAGGGTTTCTGCGTCGGTAGCCGCCACATAGTTAACCCGATCCAGATCCTTTAACCAGGCATGCTCTGGACCCACTCCCGGATAATCCAGCCCAGCAGAAACTGAATGGGTTTCCATAATCTGACCACCCTCGTCGGTCATCAGGTAGGTGCGATTGCCATGCAAGACACCAGGAATTCCAGCGCTCAGAGGCGCGGCATGTTGCTTGGATTCCAGACCATGGCCGCCAGCTTCCACACCATACATGGCGACTGCCGAGTCTTTTAAGAAGGGGTGAAACAAGCCAATGGCATTGGAGCCACCGCCGACGCAGGCAACCAGAGCATCTGGTAACTTGCCGATCTGATGCAGCGACTGTTCCCGCGCTTCACGACCAATAACGCACTGGAAATCCCGCACCAATTGCGGATAGGGGTGGGGACCCGCGACGGTGCCGATAATGTAATAGGTATTGTCTACATTGGTAGCCCAGTCCCGCAGTGCTTCGTTCATCGCGTCCTTAAGCGTTCTCGAACCGGACTCCACAGCAATAACTTCGGCGCCTAACAGCTTCATGCGGTAAACATTCGGGGCCTGCCGCACGATGTCTTCAGCGCCCATATAAACAAAGCACTCCAAACCGAGCCGCGCGGCGACCGTAGCGCTGGCTACTCCGTGCTGCCCTGCTCCAGTCTCTGCAATGATACGAGTCTTGCCCATATGCTTGGCCAGCAGAGCCTGGCCTATGGTGTTGTTAACCTTATGCGCGCCAGTGTGGTTAAGATCCTCTCTCTTGAGATATATTGCGGCACCGCCACATTCCTGGCTCAAACGTTCCGCGTGATATAAAGGTGACGGACGTCCCACATAATGCTGAAGTTCTTTATCGAACTCCGACCAGAATTCCGGCTCGCCGGACAACCTGGTATAGACCTCAGCCAGCTCTTCAACAGCGCTAATTAGAGTTTCGCCAACGAAAATGCCACCGTAGGGACCAAAATGTCCACTGGCATCAGGACCATCGAAACCTATCGAATGTACTTCAGCTTCTGACACGCTTACTTGCCTCAATAAATCGTTCTACTTTAGATAAATCTTTTACACCGTGTGATTCTTCCACGCCGGAGATCACGTCTACTCCAAACGGAGCAACCTCTGCTATGGCTTCCGCTACGTTTTCGGGGCTCAAGCCTCCTGCGAGCACCACCGGCTGTTTCGTATTCTCCACAATCTTGCGAGCGATCGACCAGTCAAAAGTCTTACCTGTGCCACCTGGCACGTTCTCTTGGTATCGATCCAACAAGAACATATCTGCCGAAGGGTATCTACTGATTTCCTGCATCGCCTGATCGTAATCTCTGACGCGAATTGCCTTCATATAAGGTACAGCAAATTGCAAACAGAACTTCTCCGACTCCTCGCCATGAAACTGCAGCATATCGATTACTCCTGAATCCAAAGCTGCATGAACCAGGGATGTATCAGGATTGACCACGATAGCAACTTTTCGAACCTGCTCTGGCAGACCAGAAAACAGTTCAGCACATTCGGCCACATCGACTGCACGCGGACTTTTATCGAACAAAATCAGACCTAATGCATCGGCTCCCATGTTGGCAGCCGCTACAGCGTCTTCAGTTCGGGTGGTACCGCAGATTTTGGTCCAGATCCCAGACAAGGGTGGATGACTCATCACGAAAGCCGAGATTCTAGCAAAAATGGCGCTTTGGGACTATGTCCCAGAGCTACAAAGCGCTCACGCAGGACCCAGAATTAACGGCAGGCGGCTGGTATTGGGCAAGCCAAACTGCTCAGGGTAATCAACCTGCATCAGATACAGACCGTCCGGGACCGCAGCGACACCAGCCTGGGTCCTGTCCTTCCCCACCAGCAACTCACCAATCCACTGCGGCGACTGCTCTCCCCGACCGATACTGATTAACGCGCCTGTGATATTACGCACCATATGCTGCAGGAAGGCATTAGCTCTGATATCGAACAGGCACAGATCACCGCGCCGGGAAACACTCGTCGCGAAAACTTCTCGATTAGGTGAATTGGACTGACAACCCGCAGCACGAAAGGCCGAGAAGTCCTGCTCACCCAATAAGAATTGAGCCGCTTCGTGCATGGCATCGACGTCTAATTTCTGACGCACATGGCATAGTTTTCCAGCCAGCAATGCCGACGCCGACTCACTGCAATAAATCACATACATATAGCGCCTGGCAGTGGCTGCAAACCTGGCGTGAAATTCCGGGTCGACCTGCTTGCTCCACAACACGCGTATAGCCGCAGGAAGTAAACTATTCACCCCCCGCGTCCATGCTTTATTGCCTCGATCTATCGCACAATCAAAATGGACTACCTGGCACGTTGCATGGACGCCAGTGTCCGTTCGGCCGGCGCAAGTGGTCTTGATAGGACTATCGGCGACCTGGCTGAGCGCACCTTCAAGGGCCGCTTGAACAGTAGGCAGTTCCGGAGATTGCTGGCGTTGCCAGCCACAGAAAGCAGAGCCATCATACTCGACGGCGAGGGCAATACGGGTTGGAGTAGTATCTGTTGAGTTTTGCTTATTCACAGGCTGGCATCAGAAAGGTAGTGCACGACTGATTGCCTGCAGGACAACTAATCAGAGGATGAATCTAGTGTAGCGATCAGTTCTTCGGCTTCTTTCACTTGTTCGTCATTGCCTTCAGCAACAACTTCTTGCAGGATTTCCTTGGCTCCCTCAACATCACCCATCTTTTGATAAGCGTAAGCCAACTCCAGCTTGGTAGCAGTTTCGTCATCATCAGAAAGCACTTCTATTTCTTCGACGTCATCTACTGATTCGATCTCTACTTCGTCTTCCTCAGAAAGAAATTCAAGATCATCAAGATCGTCATCCTCTTCCTCAACCGGAGCAGGTTCTGGTTCCTCGATATCATCCAGATCAATCTCAATATCGTCGTCGGCTTCTACTGACTCCTCTTCAGCTGTGCTGCTCTCTATTTCCGCGTCGAGATCGAGAAAATCATCGTCATCATCATCGTCGGGATCAAGATCGATTTCTACTCCAGTCGAGTCAGCAGATTGCTCATCATCGCCACCATCAACATCGAATTCATCCAGATCAAAATCAAAATCGTCTTCGCTTTCGTTTTCGGACCTGTCCTCACCGGCAGCAGGTTCACTCTCTTCTTCGCCGATATCGAAGCTAAAGTCTTCGTCCAATTCCGCACTGGCGTCGGTGGTTTCAGCAGGCGTTTCTACAGTTGTTTTATCTTCATCAACATCAAATTCGAAGGTTTCCAGTTCTTCCTCTTCATCCACGCTATCGTCCGCGGCTGCTGGCCGCAAATCTGATTCATCGATATCGAATTCCAAACTGTTTTCATCGTCTACAACAGCATTTTCGGCGGACTCAGGCTCATCGGTCTTGCCAAGATCTAAATCATCGGTATCGAAGGCAAATGTTTCTAAATCCAGTTCTTCGTCTTCTTCTTTCGCTTCGGTGTCTACTTTCAGATCTTCAACATCGAATTCCATGGAGTCGATGTCGAGATCGTCAGCATCTTTACTGCCACCACTGGTAAGTTCCGCATTGTCAGAAACTGCATCAATGTCCAGCGACTCAACGTCTACGCCTGATTCCGCTGCTGACTCAGACGCTTCCTCATCCGCGTCATCGTCTGCATCCAACTCGGCAAAAATATCTACATCAGTGTCTTCTGATTCGCCTTCAGATTCTTCTTCAGGAGCAGCCTCTTCCTCCGCGTCATCACCGAATGACATACCGAGTTCATCTTCGGCTTCTGAAGGCTCTTCTTCATCTGACTCCTCATCTGCCTCAGCCGACACCTCTTCGATAGTTTCTGACTCCTCGGAATCGCCAGCTTCGTCAGCTGCTCCCAAATCGAATGTCATGTCGACATCGTCACTATCGAACTCTAGATCGTCGATTAGTGCTTCATCTCCTTTGTCTTCCTCTTTACTTTCTTCCTCAAGCTTGTTCGCCGGCACATCGTCGTCGCTAAGGTCGAACGCTGCATCGTCGAAGGAATCCAGATCGATACCCAAATCGTCCAGGAATGAAGCTGCTTCTTCATCTGTCTCTTCCGCCGGTTTAGCTTCTTCAGCCTCAGTTTCAGCTTCTGAATCATCCGTTTCGAACTCTAGTCCCGTATCGTCATCGCTGCCAAGGTCGAGCACGGTGTCCTCTGCGGCATCTGATTCCGGCGCTTCAATGTCATACTCCTCGCGCAGCCTGGCGATATCTCTATCCAGGCGAGGGCTTTGCTCTGCACTAACAATGGCTGCCTGTTCGTTAAAACCTTCCTCGTCACCGTCTCGTGCCAGAACTTCGCAGAGCTTAGTACGCAGAGCATGATCGTCGGGGGAGGAAACCAGCGCTTCGCGCAGTTGCGCTGCAGCTGTTGTCAGCTCTCCTGCTGCCAT
>JANQJM010000125.1 GCA_028281635.1 Pseudomonadales bacterium
AGTCGCGGAACAGCGGGCCTATGCGGTCCCACTCTGCGCCGGAGTCGACGTCTTCCTGGGTGATGCCGGTGAGGCCGATGATGAAGCCGGATAGCTTGCGGTGCGGGTTGACGACAGCGGAGAAGGTGTCGATCTCTTCGGTTCCGCGGAACTTGACGGCTCCAACCTCGATGATGGCGTCCTGTGACGGATCGACTCCGGTGGTTTCGAGGTCCAGCGCGACGATGATTTCGTTGGCGATGGAGACTGGTGAGGGAGAGTTGGGCGAGGCTGTGGTCAAGCGGGTTCTTTCGGTCGGCGTGTGCGAATAGGTGATTCTGCCATGACCCACAAACCTACAACACCTCGATTCAGCCGCCGAACCGCGCTGTCAGTCATTTTTCTGCAGCGACCCAGCAGTTCAGTTCACATCGCTAACAGGAACTGCGCTCACACTCGAGATTGGAATCGAAATCGGTCCAGAATCTCCTGGTTGAGAATGTACGCTAGGTACAAGTAGCAGAATGCTCAATAAGCTAAATATAAACAATAACCGCATGCGAGACCCTTTTTATACTCTAGCAGCAATTCTCATTAATAAACCTTTCTACCTAGCTGGACAACTATTAAAAGAGTAGTCGTGATCAGGTTCCACATTGGCTAGCGGCCTCAGAAGGTTCCAAGGCGGTAGTGTGTTCGGAGGAATTGACAAACCAGTCTCCCCACCCCCACTTGAAAAATCATTTCCATCTACATAGAATACCTGGCCTGGGAAAGAAGCTGCTTCTGGCACGTTCACTTTCAAGGTTCTTTTTCCATTGGTAGGAGTAATTTCGTAATCCGCAGGGTGTCCTCCTGCCCGAAGCAGAACAAGCACTGACGAAGCAGCAGAGGGACTTCCAGTGCGTCCTCCTCTTTCAGCATCAGCAATTACCGGTCCAGGTGGTCCTTCAGGAAATAACGGCCAGTCTTCTTCATAAAACTCTGGCATTTCAAAAGCAGGATTCCCAATAAAGTGCTCAAAACCCAGATGAGGCGTAAAACCACGTTCATTCGGTTTCTCACGATTAAAATAATTGACAACTGCTCCAACAGCTTGCAATTGAGGGCTTGCAGTTTCGCACGTTTCAATGAAAGGCGTGTTTCGAGCAATGTGATACTGAGTCAAAGCAGTCTGATGACTTCCGTCATCCTGTGGGGAACCATGAAGTAAGCTATAGTTACCCCAACCATAAGATGCCTGTCCATTTGCGAATATGATGTTAAGATCATCTGTTCGACTAAATAAACTGTTTAATTGCTCAGCGGATTTAGTCAGAAAGTCATCTCCCAGAGCGCCTATTTCTTCTGCTATAGCGTAATGGGCAATATGAAAGTCTCGTTCTCGTGTCCAATTGCCTTTATCTGAGACTGCGGGGATGAATATCGTTGCAATTTTATTCGTATCAGTATACGGTGCATCGCCATCAAGCGTGTAGTCTTTCGTAAAGTCTCGCCCGTCATCAATTTTGTAGCCAAACACTGAGGAGTGCGGATTCACCACTTCAAACGTTTCTTGATCTACATAGGTATGAATCTTAAACTTGTCAAGAATAATTTCGAATATGCTTGAATCAGTTCGATTTCCATCTGCATCAGCATACCACAGACTCGTGGGTGTAAACTGCATGTGTTGACCGATAGCAACGATTGCCCGATAATTTTGCATGAGCCATTCTTCCGATGTCCCTTCAAAGTCAGGATCTATCGTCCAGTGTTGTTCCCCAAAGTTACTGTCTTGGATAGTCTGATGTTTGAAATAGTTTGCATCGAGTCCATCAGCAACTAGCCAGTTTTGATCAGATACACCACCTTCATTAAGAACAGTGAATTCTTCAGGCATGGTGAGAAGTGCTTGTGTTAATTTTGGATCATAATCTCTTACAATATCTTCAATGTCCATTGCGATTGTTTCATTGACAATTCCTTGTTGTGCGAGATGGTTGGTTGCTAGAGCTAGTTGGACGGTTTCATTGAGGTTTGCTGTGCTTCTAATTACCGATCCAAGAGCTGAGTCTGCTACTTGGTCAAGAGTTGTGTAGCCAGGTGATTGATAGTTGGACTGGAATGCGGTTGCGGCTTCACTTGAGAGTCCCTGTTGCAGCGCATAGGTATGTACGACAGGGGCTGGAGCCGGCGTAGATGTGCTTAATGGCGTTGCTGTACTCAAAGGAACGCTGGGAGGTGTGGGCGTGGGATGCAAAGTTGGTACCGCGGTCGGCCTGGAAGGCTCCGGGGTTGCCTCACGCGTTGGGTCCGGAGTTGGTCCTGGGGTAGATGTCGGCGCTGGCACCCTGCCGGGAGTGGGAGTTTCGGTGAGAGCGGGAACAGGAGTGATGGTCGGGTCTGCAGCCGTGGGTTGCGGTATTTCGGTAAGAGCCCTCGGAATGGGCGTTGCGTCGTCCCGCGAGGTACAGGTGAGTACAGAAGCGGCCAGCGCAGCCCCGGCTATCGCATAGATCGCAGTATTCCTATTCACGTCTTTCACCTATGGAACCCGCCTACACGTGCGCGCGGTTCATCATGCCTGGTTTATGCAGAGCGAGATTAATGGCGCTCGCCGGTATCGGCAATTTTGAGGCCACGCTCAGCTCTTTGGCAGTTCGAGTAGCACGGTTGCGCCCATGTCGAGGTACTTATCGCGCAGCTTCCAGTCGTAGTTGCGGAACATGAGCTTGACGCCGGCGTCGTTTGCGACCTTGACCGCGTACTCGAACGCAGCGTCGTCTGATCCGGCGATGGCGTGGTGTGGGTGCGCTTCACGGTCGAGGCTGAGGTCGGCCGGACCCCATGAGATGCAGTCCACGCCTTCTCTGACGAGTGTTGGGATGTTGGTTATGGCCTGGATCGACTCAACCTGCAGCATGAGCACTCCGAAGCTGTTCCACCAGGCTGTGTAGTCATGGATGCCTGGCCGCTCTTCGATGCCGACGCGCGTCGCGCCGCCCCAGCTTCGCTTGCCGAATGGGCGGTAGTAGAAGTAGTCGACCGCTTCCTGTGCTGTGGATTCGAGCTCGGTCTGGGGCACTTCGATGCTTGCTGGGCCGAGATCGAGCCAGTTGCCTATCTGCCAGGTGTAGTTGGTGTGCTTGATCCTGAAGTGGACGGGGATGGAGAGTTCCTGCGCGGCTACGCAGACGGACTGGAGCGTTGGCTCGTCGAGCGGGTTATGCTGGGAGTCGACCGCGATGTAGCTGTACGCGTCATCCCTGCTCCAGATGTCTTCAATCTGCGACTTCGT
>JANQJM010000129.1 GCA_028281635.1 Pseudomonadales bacterium
GCAACGCTGGCAGCGTTGAGGTCACCGGTTCGATCCCGGTAGGCTCCACCAACTCCCTCAGCTTACGAGCACTTTTCAGCGTGCTGGCCAGACTCAAAAACCAGAAATAAACTGTTGCTTGCCACTCTAACAAGCACGATCGCTAACACTCGCTCAATTATCTTACGCACGACGAGCCCGCGTGCGTTTCGACCTATATTGCTGTGGAAGAACTGTTGCTGGGCTGATCGAAGGGTAGAGCTTATAAAGAACTAAGCCCCTTCAAGTATCCTCCCCACAACCAAATTAAATCGATCCAAACCCTCAACCAAGTGCGTTTCCTCCAGCGCAGAACTAAACCGGAAATACTTCCCCATCCCAAACTTCGATCCCGGAATCACCAACACATCTTCTTCTTTTAATAAACGCATTGCGAACTCATCAGAAGAAACCGGCAGATCGAATTGTACAAATGACATGGCCGAAGCCTGCGGAGGAACAACAGAAAACACACCCGGGTTTTCATTCAGTTTTGCAAGCAAAGTGTCAAAACCACGCCGAATCAAATAGCGGGCTCTTGCTTGTAGCCTTTCGCTGGCAGGGGAGCGGAGTGCATACTCTGCCAGGCGCATGGAAAGTCGGCTGGCAGAGATCGATGCATATTCATGTCGCCGCCAACACTCTGTCACGATCGCTTCTGGTGCAACTATCCAGCCCAGACGCAATCCCGGTAAGCCATAGGCTTTGCTCATGGAATTGATAATGATTGTGCGATCAGTTGCGCCCCAAAGCGTCGCTGTGGGTTCGTCATTGTTGCGCTCGGTACCGATGTAAACTTCATCGGCTACCAGCCACGCACCTGAATTCTCGGTCGCCGAGACAATGATCTCGCGTTCGGAAGCCGAAAGTATTTTCCCAGTTGGATTGTTTGGATTGACCACGTGCAGAATGCGGGTTTGACCATCGATTGCTGCTGCAAGCTGGCCAGCATCAACTTTCCATTGACGCGTTTCGGATAAGGCAACGTCGCGCACCTCAAACCCCAGGTTATGTGCGTTGCCACTTAGCTGTTCGTATGTTGGAACGAAACGAACCAGATTGTCGTCATCCCGCAGCAGAGTCGCGGCGATTAAGGTATTTGCTTCACTCGCACCAACCGTGACGAGCACATTGTCAGCCGTTGCTCCCGGATAGCGGGAAGCGATGACTTCCCGCAATGATTGAAAGCCGTTGACTTGAGGGTAGTCCACCAGCTGGGCAAACAATTCTTCGGTATCTACGTCTGCAAGGTCGAAGAGTTCCTGGTAACTGAGAGGATGAACGCCGCTTTCAGAGAAGTTATACCGAACGGCATGTTCATTCTCTGAAAGGAACTGTTCAACAGCGAAGGGTTGGAAGTCGGAAGAGGCCACCCCGAACTGTGACTAACCTGGATAGTCTCTCTTGGTGTAGCCTTTGTACAACTGTCGAGGACGACCGATGCGGTAAGACTCACTTAGCATCTCATGCCAGTGCGCAATCCATCCAGGAGTGCGGCCAGTAGCAAAAATCACCGTAAACATGCTGGTAGGAATACCAATCGCTTTCAAAATAATGCCGGAGTAGAAATCCACATTAGGGAAAAGCTTTCTCTCAATGAAGTACTCATCTTCCAGGGCAATTTTTTCCAGCTTTTTGGCAATTCGCAGTAACGGATCGTTTTCACTGCCCAATTCCTCGAGAACTTCATCGCAGATACCGCGAATAACAGTCGCTCGGGGATCATAATTCTTATACACGCGATGACCAAAGCCCATGAGTCGGAAAGGGTCATCCTTATCCTTGGCGCGTTTAATAAACTCTTCGATTCGAGACTCGTCTCCAATCTCGTAAAGCATATCCAGCACCGCTTCATTAGCACCACCATGGGCGGGACCCCAGAGCGCAGCGATACCAGAGGCAATGCAGGCGTAGGGATTAGTGCCAGTGGACCCGGCTAAACGTACCGTTGAGGTTGATGCATTCTGTTCGTGATCGGCATGCAGCAAGAACAGGGTATCCATTGCTTTAGCAAGCACTGGACTTACCTTGGGTTCTTCGCAAGGGGTGCCGAACATCATGTGCAAAAAGTTTTCTGCAAAACCCATGGAGTTTTGAGGGTACATGAAGGGCTGCCCCATACCGTGTTTGTAACACATGGCTGCCAGTGTGGGCATTTTCGCAATGACACGGTGGGCTGCTAACAATCTGTGTTCAGAGTTATCAATGTCCAGATTGTCGTGATAGAAAGCGGAGAGGGCGCCGACTACTCCACATAGCATCGCCATCGGATGCGCAGTTCGTGGAAACCCTCGAAAGAACTGATGAATCGCTTCGTCCACCATGGTGTGGTAGCGAATGGTGTTCTCAAATACTTCTCGTTCATCAGCTGCCGGAAGTTCGCCGTTGAGCAGTAAGTAACAGGTTTCCAGAAAGTTGGATTTCTCTGCAAGCTGCTCGATTGGGTAGCCGCGGTGTAATAGGACACCGGCACCGCCGTCTATGTAGGTTATGTCGGAATCACAGGCGGCGGTGGAAACGAACCCTGGGTCATAAGTGAAGACACCCTGGCCAACCAGGCTGCGGACGTCGACCACATCAGGTCCAGTACTACCTGCATAAACGGGAAGTTCAATAGGCTCATCGATCCCATCAATGCTTAACCGGGCCTTCTTTTCACTCATGCCTTACTCCTGTGTCGGGTTTTTAAGAAGATGATAACGACGGAATAACTACTTTAGTTTTTCTTGCTGGGAGCAGCATGATCCTGCCAGGCAGGTTGTTATTTCCGGTCCGATTCGGGGTGGAGAGAATAGGGAGGAAGCAGCGCCCTTGTCAAATGTTTGGGCATCTGTGACGGGAAATTGAACGTAGTCTGTTATGAATCGTAGATGCAGTGTCACGAGCTCGCAATTTGACTGAAATATAGTGCCCATCTGAGAAGAAATAGCGCCGAATTGATCAAAAATTGATCAACTACTCGGCATAGATTTCGAACCAGAATTGCTGTTGACAATGCCTTGTCAAATTTCAGGGTAAAACAGTCAGATTTATTGTATTGCGGGGGTTATGGGCATATACTTTGCGCCCGACGTAATCCCCAATTTGTGTAATTAATTCAATTAGTTTGCGAATTTTAACAATTCCCGAACAGGATCATTCTGGCTTCAGCCGACGTGAAAGATAACAGACCTGTAAATCTCAGTATCACCACCATCAAAATTCCTTTGGCGGCAGTAGCCTCTTTTACCCACCGTGTTTCTGGTGCGGCTCTGTTCGTGGGCACTGCCATATTACTTTACCTGCTGCAGTTATCGCTGGAATCCCAGACCAGTTTCGACCTGGCTGTTGAGATTCTGAGTAGTCCAGCAGCAAAACTGATCATCTGGCTGTTGTTGTCGGCGCTGCTTTACCACTTGATTGCTGGCACCAAACATCTGCTGTTGGATTGGGGAATCGGCGAGTCCAAACAAGGTGCAAAAACCGGCGCCGCCCTGACTATCGCATTGGCAGCAATTGCTATCGTATTAGGAGGCGTCTGGGTATGGTAACCAATGCCACAAACCTGAGCCGCTCCGGGCTCTCTGACTGGCTTATTCAACGCTTCTCGGCGGTTATTCTGGCAGCCTATGCACTCTGTATCCTGGGCAGTCTGGTCATGAATCCAGACATGAACTACGAACAATGGCGAGCCTTGTTCTCAGGTACTGGTATGCGTTTGTTCAGTCTCATCGCATTGGCTTCACTGTGTGCCCATGCCTGGATAGGTATGTGGACGATTGGTACCGACTATTTAACCGAGCGTTTCCTGGGCAACGGTGCAACATTAGTCCGTCTCATTTATCAGGCAGCTTGTGTGTTACTCATCGCGGTTTATCTGTTGTGGGGCATCGAGATTTTTTGGAGTACCTAGATGTCCGCAATTCGTAATATTTCTTTTGACGCAGTCATTGTAGGCGGTGGTGGTGCAGGAATGCGTGCCGCTTTACAGCTCGCCCAGTCCGGCTATAAAACCGCGGTTATCTCCAAAGTATTCCCGACTCGCTCACATACTGTTTCTGCCCAGGGAGGGATCACTTGTGCTATCGCCAGTGCAGATCCAAACGACGATTGGCGTTGGCATATGTATGACACGGTAAAAGGCTCCGATTACATTGGTGACCAGGATGCCATCGAGTATATGTGTAGCGAAGGGCGGCAAACAGTATTCGAACTGGAGCATATGGGTTTACCTTTTTCTCTTACTGAGAACGGGCGCATCTA
>JANQJM010000169.1 GCA_028281635.1 Pseudomonadales bacterium
GATCTGTATTGCCTATGATCCAGGCGCTCAATACGCCCCCACCGGAACCACCAGTGACAAACAACTGCTCTTCATCGATATAGCCGCGGGCGATAACCGCATCAACGCCTGACATCAGGTCATCGTAGTCCTGACCCGGATAGTTGTGGTGAATCTCATTGGCAAACTCATAACCATAGCTGGTGGAACCGCGGGGATTGGTATAGAGCACCACATAACCGGCGGCCGCATAAAGTTGCACTTCCGTAGAGAAGTACGGTCCATAAGCAGTGAAGGGTCCACCATGGATCTCCAGTAACAAGGGATAGTCCTGATCAGGATTGAAATCCGGTGGCATCACCAACCAGCCGTAGACATCGTGATCCCCTGCTGAAGAACGCCAACTGATTTCCTCCACTACACCGAGTTGTTTGTGTCCTAGCAGATCTTCATTCAAGGCAGTGAGTTTTTCCGAACTGCCACCACGCCCAACCGCCACATCGGCTGGTCGCTGTGCATCGCCGGCGGAGTATGCGTAACTGCCATCGTTCGCTACTGAATAGCTACCGCTGGTGTAGGGTCGACTGATACCCACACTACCCATGTCATTTAGCAGTGGCTGCACATTGCCTTCCATATCCAGGGAGCCAAGATTGCGTTTACCAAAATCATCATAGGAGATAAGTAAGCTGCTGGAAGTGCCAGCCCAATCCACCCTATTAACAGAGCGGTCCAGGTCTTCAGTTAAAGAAGTGATCGAACCGCTGTCCACGTCGAGCACGCTCACTTCAACATTTTGGTAACCCATGTATTGATCTTCGTAACCCAGGAATGCAATGCGACTGCCATCTGGAGAGAATGTGGGTGAGCGATCCGGGCCATCACGGGTAGTAAGCTGGGTCATCTCCGAAGAATTAACATTTACTGACCACAAATCAGAGTTATCACTCTTGAGACGCCAATCATCGTTACGATTAGCAGAAAGCACAACCAAGTCATTGTCTGGCGACCAGCTTATTCTGCCGCCGTGATTGTAATCACCACTGGTGATCTGCCTGGGCGTTCCACCATCGGCTGGAATAACGAAGATGTGTGTGTAACCTGGATCGAGATAGCCCCGACCGTCGAATCGGTAAGTTAGGTCACTAATGACTGTGACACCAGGCGCCCACTCCGCTCCTTCCGGTTTGCTGGGAGCTGAGGCAAGAGTCTCGCTCGCTGTATCCACCAGCATTGAAAAGGCTAACTGCATTCCGTCATTGGACCAGGTGATACCACTGGGAGAGTGTTTGAGGTTACTAAGCAACGCCGTTTGTCCGGTATCCATCCAACGCACGTAAAGCTCGGGCCCTCTTCCCTCCGCGCTGGATACATAGGCCAGTCGCGTCCCATCCGGTGACCAGCGAGGACTCGAATAAGCATCCGTCCCCGAAAGTAAGGGTCGATGCTCGCCGCCATCGGCGTTGATGATCCAAAGATTCGCGCGCGACCTGTCAGACATGATGTCGTTAGAATTTCGAACATAAACCACTTGCGACCCATCGGGGGAGATTTGCGGATCGGCGGCAACTTCTAATTCGAATACATCTGTATTCAGGAAAACACTGCCGCCCTGGCCAGATGCCAAGGCAGCTGAAAACGTGAGTACTAGTGCAGTGGCTATTTTATTGAGCATAAAAGACCTCTTGGTTATTTCTGAATACCCGTTAATTTATTTTCAGCATTGATTAGACTCACGCATCCGTATGGTCTAGGCTGAAATTGAAGGTATTAAACTTAGCTCAAGATATCAATTCGCAAGGAGGCAATGATGAGAGAGTTAACATACCAGGAGCTAGAGATGGTTCGAGGTAGAGGGCTACTTGGTGAATTCGCTGCAGACGGAGGCGCAATTGGCACCGTAGTGGGAGGAATAGCCACCAATACATTTAAAGGTGCAGTGCGTGGCGGAGGCGCTGGGGCAGTTCTTGGGGCTGCTTATGGAGTTGGCTATGCTGTTGGATCAGGTCTATATGACATGATCTCATGAGAGAATTCTATTTGATGACTGAAAAATGGGGATTAGCAGTGGTAGCAGTTATGGCATCAGTGCTTGCTGTCACTGCTATTTACCACACTTTCATAGAACAGAGTATCTTATGGTCAGTGTTCGCAATCTCCTCATTCTCCACTATGCTTTGGGTATTCCGCAATCCGGCCATACTTCTCTCCAAATCCTGGGAAGAATTTGGTGAGTTGTTTGACGACTCAAAAGATAAGAAACTAATTTTCGGATCGCCTTTGTTTCTCGTTTTGATATTGGTCTCGATACTCTATATCTACTTTTTCTAAGGTAGTAAAACTGGATTAATTCTAAACCGCTGGTTGCTTGGCGCATAAAAAAGGCCTAATCGTTAAACGATTAGGCCCTTTCAAATTACTCAATGAGTAGAAGCAATTAGTCGTCGGAACCAAACTCTTCCTGCAGTTCGAGGCGGCGGGCTCCAGCCAGCATGCCTGGCATTGCATGGTTACCTTCGTGGCAGGCGTATTCGTACATCTCGCCTTCCATGGTGTGGTAGCTCAGTTCAGCGGTCCAGGGCTGCAGATAGAGATTGCTGTCATCAACCGTGAATTGATAAACAATCTCGGTATCTGAATAGCGAGAGAAAGTTTCAGTGATCACGCCTTCAGCAGTGATGGGCACTGAACTTTCTGCCATTTGCTTGGGATTGATATTCACAGTTTCGACCACCAGCTTGCCATCTTCGTACCAGCCAACTGAATCGCCCAACCATTGCTTCAGCACATCCGGACGACGATTGGCGCGAGCTTCCTCGGCGTTGTCAAAAACCGGAATGATGCGCGCGTCGTGAGCCATCTCCACCGCGATCATGACGTAGTCATCAGTTTGTACGAACTCATAGGTGCTGTTGTAAAGCGTACCCATCATGCCAGGACCCGCTGTATTGCCAAATCCAAGCAGGCAGCGCTCGGCCAGAGGAAAGGCTTCCGGACCATCGTCTTCACCAACGCCTGTCAGATAGCGTGCACCATAGTTTTTGATTTCCCAATCTGGCTGCGGCTGCTCTCGACGTGGAATGCGGCCATTCGGAGGATCGATGATGTAGGACGTGCGCAGTTCACCCATCACATAAGCGAGAGTTGAACCGGGATCAGTCCAGAATAGATTGTAGCCACGCAGACCAAAATCCTGTGCACCTTCAGGCGGTGCTCCGGTCTCTGGATCGATTGCAGGACCACTTTCGATGTTTTCTGCCGAGATTCCTGCCAAACCCATGCCAGCTACCATCTGCGCCGCTACTTCCGGTGACACCACTAATTCATCGACACCACGGGGGCGCTGCAGGCCGGTGCGCGAGGCATTAGTCCAGGTACCGGTGAGTTCAGGCCGATCGGCACTTTGCGCTTGCGAGACTGCAGGCAGGATTGTCATGCCCAGGCCCAGCATTGCGCTGCCAAGAGCCAGTTTTTTCATCGTCTTCATGTATTTAACTCCCAATTTCATACCCGGGCAGTGTGCCCTGTATGCTAACTATCCCGTGGGCTGCAGCGGATTATTGTGGTTCTGCAGGAAACCCAACTAAGCCCTGTATTTTACCGGTCTATGGATATACTCTCTAGCTCAGAATCCCTGAATTATCTGTAATTTCGCTAGTGCGACGAGGAGCCGAGATGAAGAAAAAAACACGATTAAGCAGCCATCTAGTTCGATTGAGCAGTCTTTGTGCACTGTTGGCGAGTTTTTCCATACTAGCCGCCGAAGATGGCTGGGTGACTCTGATTGATGGCACCGAAGGCCTGGACAATTTCAACCGGGTTGGCGATGCCAACTGGACCGCCGAAATGGCTTCCATCAGAGCCACCGAAGGCAGTGGCGCTTCCTGGTTGGTGAGCAAAAACAGCTATAGCGATTTTGAGTTACGAGTCGAATTCTGGGCCACTCACGATGCCAATAGCGGCATTTATATGCGCTGCCAAAACCCCGAGCGCATTACGGACCGTGACTGCTACGAAGCAAACATTTTTGACCAGCGACCGGAAGCAGCCTATGGCACCGGCGGCATCGTGCACGTTGGTGCTGTGTCGGAACCTCTACCGAAAGCAGGTGATCGCTGGAACATCTACAAGATCACTCTCGATGGTGACCACCTGGTGGTTGAGCTAAATGGCAGACGCACGGTGGATGTGCGTGATGACAAACTAGCCAGCGGACCCATCGCACTGCAGTGGGCACGTGGTGAACTGCGCTTTAGAAAAGTTCAGATTCGCGAATTGTAGTTAGTTCGCTTCTTCTACCGCCGGTGTCGGTGGCCGCAACAGTGCTTCGATGCGGCTGCTATAGCCCAACCGGCGGTTGCTGCATTTGATAGACCGGATTCGACGTCAGGCCGCGGTACCAGAGCGGGCCATAATCCACCTCGGAAAGCCCCTGTTCTTCCCCAGGATGGCCAGCCAATTCACTGCGAATGGTGTCGTTGAGAGTGTCCAGACAAGCTGATTGATACTTCCACGACTTCATCATAGCCGTTCGTTCACACAGCTAAGCTAGCGTGCTCGCATTGCTACCCGGCGATAAGGTCGATAAGCAGGTTCCCAAAAGTTGTGATCGATGTGGCCACGTAGCTCATCTTCACTGGTGTCCAGGGCAAAGCCTTCATTCTGCGCGACCCTGCCGACTTCAAATGCAATCTTTTTACTGATATCAGTCAGCGCCGTAAGCGGTGGCAGGATTCCCTGAGTTGGATCATCGGATTCCGGTGCAAGTTCGGCCAGCGTGGTGCTGGCAACCATTAACATTTCATCAGTGATGCGCGAAGACTTACAAGAAATCACTCCCAAACCGATGCCGGGAAAGATGTAACTGTTATTGCATTGGGAAATTTCATAGTGCTTGCCATCGTATTCAACGGAACCGAAAGGGCTGCCGGTAGCAACGATGGCGGCACCACGGGTCCATTTAATGACGTCAGCCGGATGTGCCTCTACCAGGCGCGAAGGGTTGCTGAGAGGAAAGATAATGGGCCTGGGACAGTGAGCGTGGAAAGTCTCTATCACTTCTTCTGTGAACAGCCCCGGGATACCTGAGGCACCAATCAGTACAGTAGCATTGGCGTTTTTAACGACATCCAGCAAACCTGGGTAAACACTGTCTCCTGACAACTGCCAATCCGCAATAGCAGATTTCTGCTGAACCAGACTTGCCTGAAAATCCATCAGGTCGTCAGCGCCCTCGACCAACAATCCATCTTTATCAACCATAAAGATTTGTGATCTCGCCTGGGTATCATCCAGACCCTGTTCCACCATAGCTGCGACGATCAGTTCTGCAATACCGCTGCCGGCAGAACCCGCCCCTACGAAAACCAATCGTTGATCTTTTAGCGCCTCGCCTTTCTTTTTGCAGGCGGCCAACAAGGAGCCCAAGGTGATGGCAGCGGTGCCCTGAATATCATCATTAAAGCAGCACACCCGATTGCGATGTCGCTGCAGCAGTGGCATGGCATTGGGTTGCGCAAAATCCTCAAACTGAATCATCACCCCGGGCCAACGGGCCTGCAGAGCATCGATGAACTTATCGACAAAGGCATCGTATTCTGCTTTTCCTATGCGCGGATGGCGACTGCCCAAGTACATGGGATCGTCCAGAGCTTTCTGATTGTTGGTACCCACATCCAGGGCCACTGGCAAAGTATAAGCAGGGGAGATTCCGCCACAAGCGGTGTACAGGGAAAGTTTGCCGATGGCGATACCCATGCCCCCAATGCCCTGGTCGCCCAGGCCCAATATGCGTTCTCCATCTGTGACCACAACCACTTTAACCTTGTCTTTGGTTACGCTGCGCAGAATGTCATCGATGTAGTCACGCTCCTCATAAGAGACGAAGATACCGCGTGCGCTGCGGTAAATATCAGAAAAATGCTCGCAGGCGTCACCTACAGTTGGCGTATATATGATGGGCAACATCTCCACCAGGTGATCGCTCAGCAGCCGATAAAACAGTGTCTCATTGTTGTCTTGTACAACTCGCAGGTAGATGTGCTTGTTGATAGGCTCGTCAAAGCTGCAGTACTGTTGATAGCAACGCTCTACCTGCTCTTCGATAGACTCGTAAACTGGTGGCAGGAGTCCGATCAGATTGAAAGCAAGTCGCTCCTCCGCGGAAAAAGCAGACCCTTTGTTGAGCAAGGGCGTTTCCAGCAAGGAAGGTCCCGCGTAAGAAATGTAAATGGGTTTGGGTTGAGACATAGCAACTATATCGTTAAGGAAAGCCTGAATAACAATTTCGATTGCTAAGTTTAGCTGGAATCACATCAAGATGCTTGACTCTGAGCATCTGCTTTTGCGTGGTAGCGCACAAAAAACTCAACGCCGCTAAACAATAGTAAAGCGTCACCCAACAACTCAACACTTTCCTCAACTGCGTTCTTAATGTTCCTGCGATAGCCCTCTTCCATGATCGCCATCCACAACTCTTCGTTGCCAATCAGGCGTGAAAACAGGAAGGTGGTTAGAAAACCAGCCATGAACAGGCCGAAACTATAGGATTCAACATGCATACGGACTTCTGCCATGAGTTGATCCCAATTCTTATGTGCCTGATAGGCCATAGCGACCAGGACCAGGGTCACCAGCACCTGCCAGGTGCCAGTGCCAACATTCTGCTCTAACAGGGCATCCAGTTCTCTAATAAAACAGAGCAGAAAGAACCCGGCAAACATGCGCGCCAAAGTGATTGCCTGCCCGAGTTTGTAGGATATTGCGAACAGTCCCAATGCAAGCACCAGAAAAATAACTTCCTGAGCGCGCTCTGTGTAGGAACCTTCAAAGAATTTGTCTTCACCAGCACTGGCATCAATAGAAACAACTGACATCAGTGCCGCCAGACACAACATATAGATGATTGTGCGAATTAGAAATCCGCGATGTTCACGAAACATCTCTCTTTCCCGACCCTTTCCCTGAGTGAAATCCTTCAGTTGGCGTTCGCCACGTCCATCAACTATCGGCCTCAATAGCCGACATTGCAATGCCTGACGTAGATTGGCGAACCTTGTAAGAGGACCGGCCTTGATTCTAATTCATTTCCATAACAGTCCTGAAAGGATTGGCCCTGCAGATCATCAGGGAAATCGGCATCCGGACCATGTTGCCAACACAGTGAGAAATGCTCACCGTCCTTACCCTTTAGCAGTATGCGATATTCTCCGTGATTGTCTTTCACATGCTGCGGCCATATTGCGCCCGTCACCGTGACATCTGCCATAAGACGAACGAAATGTTGTAGCGCCTGATATGCCGGCCTCGGTCGTAGAGTTCCCGC
>JANQJM010000172.1 GCA_028281635.1 Pseudomonadales bacterium
CTGACGTGGCGGCGGTCGCCGATGTCTATGGCAAAGAGAATGTCGGTGTTATCCACTTCGATGCCCATTTCGATGCGGCTGGTGCAGGCTATCTGGGCCACATGATGTCCCATGCGCAACCCATCTACCAACTTATAGAAGAAGGCCATGTGCTGGGACAAAACTATATTCAGGTTGGCCTGCGGGGTTATTGGCCAGGGGAAGAAGGTTTCCGCTGGATGCGGGAGAACAATTTTCGTTACCACACCATGGCCGAGATCGAGCGCGACGGCTGGCCTGCGGTGATGGAAAAAATACTGGCTGAGGCCAATGACGGTCCCGAGTATCTCTATGTGTCATTCGACATCGATGTGCTGGATCCTGCTTATACACCAGGCACTGGCACACCTGTACCTGCAGGGCTAACTCCAAGAGAAGTATTTCCATTGATTCGTGCTTTGTGCACAGAAAACAATCTGGTGGGATTCGAACTGGTTGAATTGAATCCGCTGGTAGATCCAGGTTACACGACGATTCTGAACTCAGATCGGGTAGTGCAGGAATGTCTGACCGGCATTGCCATGCGTAAAGTTGGCATTACTGATGGTGGTTACTTTAACCCACTGACAGTAGAAGACGACGTTCCCGACCCTGCCGATTAGGTTCTCACTTGAGAAACTCAATATAAGACGCTCGCGATCCATCGAGAGAAGTCTTGTCCCGGGTTTTTCGATGTCCACTAATCACCTTGCGACAATATGTCGCATCTCGCCCAAATGCCCGTAACTTAAGGGACACAGGGCTCCTCCCCAACCCGAAACCGGTGCTGCGACACCGTGTCACACTCTTGCTTCTATATAAGCCCCTAGAATCCCGCGCAATCATTATTTGCCCAACCAGCTTTCAGCTGGTTGGGCCGAATTGGGCATACATTCAGGGGAGTAACAAGAATGGTCCTAAGAAAAAAAAGACTTGTCGCGGGCATTGCACTGGCTGGTTCACTGTTAACAAGTGTCAGCACCGTCGCACAGGAATCACAGATTGAAGAGATCGTTGTCTGGGGAAGTGACCGCGATCAGAGCTTCGCCAATCTAAGCCCGAGCAGCATTCTCACTCAGGAAGACTTCCGCAGCATTAATGCAGCAACAACCGAAGACCTGGTCAAGTTCGAACCCAGTGTGGTTATTCGTCGGCGATTTATCGGCGATTCCAACGGTGTACTCGGTATGCGTGGATCGAACATGTTTCAGACTTCCCGTTCCATGGTGTTTGCGGACGGTGTGCCACTACATTATCTGCTGCAGTCACGATGGAACGGTGCGCCGCGCTGGACCATGGTATCAGCCAGTGAAATTGCCCAGGTGGAAACCCTGTATGGACCTTTCTCAGCAGAATACAGCGGCAACTCCATGGGTGGCGTGGTCAATATTGAAACGGCTATTCCTCAACAGGAAGAATTTCATTTCGATAGTTCCTATTTTTCTCAAACTTTCAACGACTATGGTTTCGATGACACGGTAGACGGCTACAAAACTTTTGTTTCCTACGGCAACAAGTTTGGTGACACCAGCGTCTACCTTTCCTATAACCACCTGCGAAATGACTCTCAACCGCAGACATTCAGAGCTGGTAGCGGCAGCACCTCAGACTCACCCCTGGCGGTTAGCGGAACCATAGTTGAAAACGATGATCGTGGGCGTCTTGCCAGTTGGTTTATGGACACTGGCATCGTCGATACGGAAACCAACAACTACAAGTTCAAACTTGGTCATGATTTTGGTAACTGGGACACTTTACTGAACGTTGCTTATGAAGACCGAAGTTCAATTGCTGATTCAGCAAATACGTATCTGCGTGATGGCAATGGCAATCCAGTCTATAGTGGACATGTCATTGATAATGGCCGTCAGTATTTCGTTCCTGCCAGCCGCTTCGCCACCAGTGATTTGGAACGGGACAGTCTGAATGTCGGCTTACGCCTTAAAGGCGAACTCACTGACAGCATAGAGCTCGAGGCAAATATCAGTCGCTTCGAAGTGCTGCAAGACGAAACCAGAAGATCGTCCGCTCACCCCGATGACCCCAACCATACTCTGGCGGGTCAGGTACAGGACTTCGGCGATACCGGCTGGGATACAGCCGAGGCGAAACTGTATTTCAATGATCTGGGAGTCGATGGTCTTAGCCTGGTAGCAGGTGTACGGCGTGAATCCTATGAACTAAACCTGGACATCTTCCGTTCAGACAACTACATCGCTGGCGAAAAGACAGCTTTCACTTCACGTAGTGGTGGTGAAACTGAAATACTTGCCACCTTCGCCCAATTCAACTGGCAGATTAATGACCAGTGGGATGCGGCTTTCGGCGTGCGCTGGGAAGACTTCGAGAGCAGCAATGGCTACTTCGACAATGATGATCCCGATACTCCTGAATTTGATCTAACCACAGTACCTACCCGTGGCGATGATCAGGTCTCTCCCAAGTTCTCATTGGGCTATCAACTGAATGATAACTGGTCATTCCGTTACTCAGTCGCGCAGGCTTACCGCTTCCCAATCATAGAAGAGCTGTTCAGCCAATTTGAAGCACTCAATACGATCAGTATTTCCAATCCTGGACTCAATCCAGAAGATGGCGTACATCACAACTTTATGGTCGAGCGTGGATTGGACAATGGGTATGTCCGGGTTAACTTCTTCACCGAGAACATCGAAGACGTCATCGAATCACAACTGGGTATTATTGATGGAGGCACTTCGCTTCGTACCTTCCTCCCTATCGATGAGATAGAGACCAATGGTGTCGAGTTCATTACCAACGCCAACGACCTGTTCATCGACAATCTCGATATCCGACTTAATCTGGCCTATACCGATGCTGAAATTGTTCGCAATGCCCCTAACCCGTCTATTGAAGGCAATGTGTATCCACGCATGCCGGAATGGCGCGGTAACTTACTCGCCACTTACAATATTCGCAACAACTGGGATGTAGGCGTGAACTTTCAATATGCCTCCGACAGTTTCGGACGCACCGATAATACCGACATCCAGGACAATGTGTACGGGGCCCAGGATGGTTTTGAACGCCTCGGGTTGAAGTCGACCTATCGCATGGACAATGGATTGGCACTTGGTCTGGGTGTAGACAATATCAGTGATGAGGTGGCCTATGTTGCCCACCCTTGGCCAGGCCGTACGTTTTATCTGAACCTCTCTTATGATTTATAGTTGGCACTTCAATCCACAGCATCGGAGCTTAAGGTGAAAAGAGAGTTATTGAGAAGGTCATTGCTGAGTGGAGTAGCGGCGCTGTTTTTGCAGGGATTCAGCGTCGCTGCTCTTTCTCAATCAGTGGACTGTGAGACCAATACGTCCATTCACTGTGGCAGTGCACCAAGTGCAGTGTTTGATTCCGACGGCAGGCTGTGGACGACCTTCGTGCAAAACGAACAGGTGTTCGTCAGTTACTCCGACGACCGGGGTAAAAGCTATAGTGAACCGGTGGTGGTCAATCCGATTCCGGAAGACGCGGAACACAATGGTGAAAACCGACCAAAGATAATCGTCGACCAGGATGGCACGATTTACATCTCCTGGACACTCAAAACTTCACCCCGATTTACCGGAGAAATCCGTTTTAGTCGTTCCCTAGATGGTGGCAAGAGTTTCGAGGCACCACGCACTATTAATGACGATAACTTGTTTGCCGGTCACCGTTTCGAGACGCTGTATCAAAACCAGGCTGGCCATCTGTATCTGACCTGGATCGACAAACGCGACCTGGAAACTCATCTGGCGAATGATCGTGAGTATGCTGGTGCGGCTGTGTACTACGCCGTATCCAAGGATCAGGGTAAAACTTTTTCAAAAAACTATCGGGTTGCGGACCATAGCTGCGAGTGCTGTCGGATTGCCATCGCACCCCACGGTCCTGAAAACATCGCCATTTTGTGGCGGCAGATATTTGGTGAAACTACCCGTGATCATGCCATTGCGGTGCTAACGCCCGATGGCGCCACTCTGGAAACCCATCGCGCCAGCTATGACGAATGGAAGATCAATGCCTGCCCCCATCATGGTCCTACCATGGTGCAGTCGAGCCAGTCTGGTGACTACCACATGAGCTGGTTCACCAATGGCGATCTGCACCAGGGCATCTACTACGGCAAGTTCTCCTTTGATTCCCAGCAAGCGGAACAGGTATTTCGGGTGGACGGTAACCCAGGCGCAGGGCATCCCTATCTCGGTGAGTTTAATGAAACACTGCACCTCATCTGGAAAGGCTTCGACGGCGAGCAGTCAACGGTCCAGCTAATCCGCTCATTTAATGACGGTGCGACCTGGACCGATCCCAGTATACTAGCCACAACCACGCAGGGCTCAGACCATCCACTCATCGTCACCCACGACGACGGCTTATACCTGAGCTGGCAAAGTGATGAATATGGCTATGTCTTTCAAAAATTCACTGATCAAAGTGAGAGCCTCTCCAGTGACTGACATCAGACCGAAAAAGTCTGTGACGTGGCAGCGACTCTCCTTTGTTCTGTTGCTAGTCGTTGCCAGCAATAGTCACGCTGATAACTTCAAGCCATTCACAGCGGACTCTTTTGCTGAGATCAAACAAGGTTTTCAGGGCTCGGAATTTCTCGTTGGACTGTGGTCTGTTGATTGCCCACCTTGTTTGGTGGAATTAAATATGATGGGAGCTGTGCTCGAGAAAAACCCCGACCTTCCCTTTGTGTTGATTTCTACCGATCCGATTGCTGACAGAGATTCTGCAGTAGAATTTCTCGAAGACTTCAACTTACAAGACAGAGAAAGCTGGATGTTTGCAGACAACTTTGTCGAACGGCTGCGCTACTCCATCGACCCGAACTGGTTTGGAGAGCTACCTCGAAGCTATTTCTTTGATAGCAATCACCAGGTGCAATCTCATTCCGGAATAATGACCATGGAATTGCTCGCGGGCTGGTTTGATAGAGAAATTGAACTCTAGTCTGTGAGTCTCTAAGGCAGAGCTAAAGCCATCAGCCGTCCGGTCTCACCTCGAGCACCACCTGCCAAAGCGAACACAATGTGCTGCTTGTCGCCTGCGTTCATATCAAAAGCTACCAGCTGCGAAGATGATGGCAGTGGACGATTAATGCTAACAGCGGCCTGGTGTTTCAACCAGAAGCTTTGCCACTTACCTGGGAGGTAATTGTGGCCATGATCTGGTCCGCCTAGACTGCCCTCCCATGAGAGAAAAATCCATCAGCGCCCTGTTGTTGGTTATTGCCGTTATTCATTTGGTTCCAGTTTCTGGCGTTCTCGGCCCTACCCAGCTTGAGTCCTTATACGGCATTGCCATCGACACTCCAGACCTGGAGATATTAATGCGTCACCGGGCGGTGCTATTTGGAATACTCGGTGCAGTTTTCATTCTGGCTGCTATGAAGAAAAACTATCAGCCCCTGGCCTTCACTATCGCAGGCGCTACGCTATTACCGTTCTTCTTGCTGGTATTGAATAGCGAATCTTACGGTGACGCGATCAACAAGATAATCCTTGGCGATATCGTTGCACTACTGGCGCTCATTACAGCCATCACGCTGCGATATGGAACAGTAGTGCCATATCATGGCGGAAAATCAACTATCCCCAATTCGCAATGATGCGTTGCCGTGTAATCTGATAGACACAACAGTCATCGTCCTCGAATTGTCGATTCTCAACAAATTCGAAACCCAGTCTTTCATAGAAGCGAATGGCGTCAGTATTACTTTCGAGTGGATCAATTAATACCGCGGTCACTTTCTCATCTTCTATGCAGCGCAGCAGGGCCAGCTTCATCATCTCAGAGCCATAGCCTTTCCCAAGATCTTTCGCTTCGCCTATCCAGATATCGATAGCACGCAGGTTCTCTGGGCATGCCCCCCAGTAATGGGATTCTTCGTGGTAGGGATCGATGATTTGCACCATACCGATAGGTCTACCCTCGAGCTCGGCAATAAGCAGCTCCTGCCAAAACACATCACGGGAGACCTCCTCCGGCCAATCCCAGACATCGTCATCACCTCCAGCAGCGATTACATGTTCTTGTTTATCCCAGTGCTCGAGCACGGGAATGTCTTGTACTGTCGCCAGGCGCAGCTTAATAGAATCGTTTTCCATAGATTAATGATAACAGCTTGAGAGCAGCGTGCGTGCCAGATGTCTTACTCCCTCACTCTTTGTCTATAATGGCCAGATGTCGTCAAAAAAATTCCGCTACCCAACCCTTACCGCTGTAGTTATTGCCAACATGGTAGGCACTGGTGTGTTCACCAGCCTGGGCTTTCAGCTACTCGATATCCGTTCCGGCTTTGCACTACTCGCCCTGTGGGGCTTGGGTGGCATAGCCGCGGTATGTGGCGCACTAACCTACGGCGAGCTCGGAGCTGCTCTTCCCCGCTCGGGCGGTGAGTACAATTTATTAAGGCGCATCTATCATCCGGCAGCAGGTTTTGTCTCTGGCTGGATATCTTCCACTGTTGGTTTTTCGGGGCCTGTTGCTCTGGCAGCGA
>JANQJM010000031.1 GCA_028281635.1 Pseudomonadales bacterium
TCCACGATGCCAGGCTCAGTAAAGGTTTCGAAGTAGTCATCATTTTCACCCTGGCCATAGAGTGGAATATTGAATGTCTTGGCTGGTGAGAAGGAATAGACATGGTGCAATATGTCGTCACTATTGGGGAAATTGACCTGGCTGCCCACTGTGATTGTTGTCACAACAGGAACGAATTCTTTGTCACGCTGATCGATAACTGAGTTCGTTGTTTGCTGATACTGGGCTTGTTGAGGGTCGGGAAGCAGTAATTCGATCACTGCATTCTCGAGCGGCAGCCCCTCAACATCCAGGAGAGTTACTTGTACAGTCTGACCAAGCGCTGCTGTCGTAAGTGTCGTACTAATCACCGCAATAAAAATGAGTCTACTGAACAAGCTATCCGTCCTTAGAAATTGAGCACGTAACCCAGGGTAAACATTGAGTTCGTGTAGTTGCCACCACCGAAGGCATCGGTATCGTGCCAGGTGCCCCGCAAATTTATCGACGCATCAGTCCCAAGCGGCCAGCTTAGTCCTGCGGTCCACTCGTCTGTATCGGCATCCAACAAATAGGCAAACCAGGGAGTTTGTGTATCGAGCGCAGGATCACGGAAGAAAGCCCGGGCAATTTTATAAAGGTCCGGACCTGGCGTACTGGTACTGGAGACAGTGCCGCCTTCGATGTTTCTGTATCCGGCTTGAAGTAAAAGCCCGTTTTCAAAGGCATACTCGCCTTCAACAAACCAGGCACGGGAGTTGTACTCAAATACCTCTAAGGGAAGACGCTGATTGGGGTCGTAGAGAAAGGCGTCCAATTCTGGCCCTGTTTCTAAAGTCGGCGAATCATTTTCTTCATAGTCGATTCCCAACCCCAGCATCAAGCCCGGCGTGAATCGTTTTTGCAGGGTAAGCCGTCCCACCAGGGATCGAACATCCCTGGCATCACCCTGCACGAATTGCTCGGAACCTGTCACTGCAAGATCCAGGCGGGGAGCGTAGGCACCAAATCCGAATTTATGACTCAGGGAGGCTCCCAGGCTTAAACCCACACCGTCGAAACCTGAAAGATCTTCATAGCGTCGGGTGGCCAGTCCACCGTTAAATGTGAGCGTGTTATAGAGGCCTAACTGATACAGCTTGCCGCCGTTGACGCCAAGTTCAACGAATCCGGCACTGAGCTCGTGGGCACTGTCCAGTCCACGGGGCACATTGTCTTCATTACCCACTCCGACGCTGAATTGCGAAAACCAGTTTCCATAGCCAGCCGTGGAAACTAGCAGGCCCGCTATAAGGAGTAAGTGACTAAGTAGTTTTTTCATAACAAATCCAATCATTTTCAGCTACAGCATTGATTGCCAGTATCTGATAGGACCGGATATTTCTGGTTTTCGTGTGCCGATTATACGCCAATGATCCCCGGGCACGCTTGCTTTGGGTTTCCAAAACTATGATGCGAGTCTCGGAATAACCAATTGGGAATTTTCAGCTTAGATGGGACCAGCGCTTAACGTTGGCTCAGGTGGGGTTGTATTGCAGCCTGTATTTCTCTCGAACCAAAGCCCCTGGATTCGAGGTAGCGCATCAGCTTTCTGTGGGCTTTAGAACCAAATTCTATGAGTTCATCCGCAGCGAGACGCTTGCTGGCCAATGCCTTAGCAGTAGCCATCCAATTGTCGTCATCGGAAAACAGGTAGCGATCCACCACCGTCCCCGCGATACCACGCTCCTTTAAGTCAGCAAGTATGTGGAGATAGCCGAATCCCCGACTCTGGCGATAACGTACCCAGGATTCGGTAAATCGCTCATCTGACTGCAACCCGTCTGCCTGCAGCTTTGTA
>JANQJM010000041.1 GCA_028281635.1 Pseudomonadales bacterium
AAAGCCGGGCCAGGCATGATGGGCGCGCCCTACAACAACACCTATCAATTCGTGCAAACCGATGACTACGTCATGATTCTGGTAGAGATGGCCCATGACGCGCGCATCATTCCCATCTTCGACACAGCGGTCGAAGCCCGTGCGAATCGTCGTCCGTCTGCACACGAACCCTGGTTCGGCGATTCGGTAGGCTGGTATGAAGACGGCGAATTAGTAGTGGAAAGTGTCAATATCAAACCCCAGCAGATGAGCCAGAGTTCGGTACCCATCACCAAGGAAGGCAGGATAATCGAACGTTTCAGCCGCTATTCTGAATCCGAAATCCTCTATCAATTCACTGTTGAAGACAGCAACATCTACCTACAACCATGGACCGCAGAGCTGAGTTTCTATGCCACCGAAGATCAGCTCTACGAATACGCCTGCCACGAAGGAAACTACTCCATGCCCGGGTCTCTTGCAGGAGCCAGAACACTGGAATTGCGAGAGGAATTCGGGCTCTCCAACTAACAGAAACGACGACGACCACGGATTTCGGGCTATATAGAGGCCCGAAAACGTGGTCTATTTCTGAGTATTTCACGTTATACCTGCTAGAGTTCGTGGTTTCGTGCCGGGACCCGATAAAACAAAGAGATAGACCGAAGCTCTATATATAGAAGCATGAAGAACGGACTTACGCTAAATCTGGGGATTTTTCTCGTTCTGACCTCTGGCGCCCTTGCCCAAGAGGCATCCGAGGGCGTTGCTCCTATTGCTGGGGCTCCGGTATCCAATTCCAATACATCTGAAGAAATCACTGAGTCGGCAGAGGAAGCGACAGGCTCAACTGTTGTTTATGATGCCGAATTCTTTGCGCAATTCGCGCCCATTACTGCCAACGACATGCTGGATCGCATACCTGGTATCAATATTAATGGTGGCGGCGGTGGCGGAGGAAACAACAGGGGATTGGGTACCGGGGGTAATCTCTTAATCAATGGCCAACGCATTGCCGGTAAAGATAACTCCGCACGCGACCAACTCAGCAGAATAACTGCTGCAGAAGTCGAACGCATTGAAATCATTCGCGACACCACAGGCGCGCTGAATGTGCGCGGCGCTGGCGAAGTCATCAATATCATCCTGGTGGAAGTTCCGTCTCGTTCAAGCACTACGGTACAAGCGGTTAATCGCCTCAACCATGATGATACTTACGAGTTCGGTGGCAATGTTGGCTGGTCACTACAGGTCGGTAACTTTCAGTCCCTGTTCAATATCGAAGCTCGGCCCAATTACGAAAATCGCGACAACCGTGAGTTTCGCGTTACACCAGATGGCGAGTTGTTGGGTACTCTGTTCGAAACCAATATTCGCGATCAGGACGAGCACACCCTCAGCACCAACATGAGCTACAGCACCGGAGCTCACCGTATCCAGTTTAACGCGCTTGCCAGTGAGGGCGACTTTGAACGGCCTATTCGCCGCGACTTTGTCGATTTCGTTGACGGTGTCGCCGTAGAAAGTATTCAGGAAGAGCTGGTAGACAACACGGAACGGAATTGGGAGATTGGCGGCGACTATGAGTACAGTTTTGACAATGGCTCGCGCCTCGCCGTTCTGTTTGTGGTAAGCGATGAAATCAGAGACTTTGTACGTGAACGCTTCGAGGCAAACCCTGCCGCCGACCCCCTGGACAAAAACCTATTCATAGACTCGCAGCGGGAAAGCAAGGAATTTATTGTTCAAACCAACTACAACTTCTCACTGTCTGACTCTCAATCTCTGCGAATCGGCGTCGAGCGGGCGGTCAACCAACTCGATTCAAAGTTGTTCATTGCCACCCCTTCTGACAGCGATCCCGGTTCGGAGTTATTCGGTGGACTGACCCTGGTGTCTTCGGTTTCCAACCCCGGCACCCATGTTGAAGAAGAACGTTATGAGGGCTTTGCCTTTCATAACTGGGCAATTACCGATCGCGCCTCGCTGGAAAGCAGCATCGTCTACGAGACGTCGACGATCTTTCAAACAGGTGTGGTGAGCAAAGAACGCGACTTTCAATTCTGGCGCCCGTCTTTCGATTTTCGGTACAACTTTGCCGACAACTTTCGCTTCCGCGGCACCATCCAACGTGAGGTTGATCAGCTTAGCTTCTCCTCGTTTGCTGCCACCACCAATGAAGAAGACAGAGACATCGATGCCTTAGGTGGAAATCCAGAACTGGAGCCAGAAACCAGCTGGAGCTACGAGGCAGAACTGGAATACCGCTTGCCAAATGATGCTGGCGTTTTATCTTCCAGTATTTTCTACACTGATGTAGACAATCGAATTGGCCGCATCAATGCAACCGTAGACCCGGAGCAACCTCTGTCCGCGACCGGCAACGTTGGCCCAGCCAAACAATACGGTTGGTTCACTCGCGCCAGCATACGATTAGGATTTTTGAATCTGCCCAATGCCATCGTTTCAGGCCGCATGGGCTTATTCGATTCCGAGATTTTGGATCCTTTTATCAATCAGGAAGTGCGCACCGGTGGCCGCGGCTTCGGCAATATCGATTTCAGACACGATATCACGTCAATCGGCCTTAGCTACGGCATCGAATACAACCACTCTATCTGGGGTGGTTTCTATGATATCGACATCGTAACGCGCACCCGAAACGACAGGCGTCGATCTCTCGATCTATTCGTTCAGAAGGTATGGTGGGATGACTGGACGTTCCGCCTGGAAACAGACAACACACTCGATGCTTCACGCTGCCGTTTTCGAGAGCGTTATGACGGTACAACTATCGATGGCGTAGTTGAATTGATTCAGGATTCCTGCTCAAGCCGTTATCGTCGCTGGACCTTCACCGTCCAGACCACATTCTAATAACCAGAACTGAAATCAGGCTACTTATTCCCTGATCCATTCCACCGCCAGCCTGGTAACAGAGAGTAAGTAACCTGCTTCCAGCAAGCCAATCTAATCGGGTTAGCCCTATACTCGCCTTCTATATTCCGCTAAGGAAACTATCCGGAGACGACTGGAACTGATCAATGCACCAGGCAGTTGCAAAGATATATATCTTGCCGTTATGCACAGCGAAGAAATCAGGGTCAGCACCTGCCGGCGGCGCTACCGGACACATTTCATTCTGAATACCGAAGCTGGCCTTATCGTTATTGAATCGGTTCATACTGTCTTGTGACGCAAACTGATACTGATATCGCTCATCCGAGCTGACGAATTCTGGCTTGCCCATTTCCTGCATACCTTCAATAAGCAAAACCGGATCATAGCCAGCAAGTGCCAAGGGTTTCTCATCCGCCAGTGCCGGTAACACAAGCAACGCCACAAGTAGCAGCAGACTCGAAGAAACAGTCGCTTTCATGCGTGCTTTCATTTTTGCCCCCTCATAACAATAAAAGTAGTACTGTCATAGTAGAAAGACTGCTCATGCCTGTAATGGGTTATTCGATCAACAACGAACCGATGCAGATTAATAACGTGAATTCTGCGTCTAATGTTTAAGTTCTAGCTAAGATTCATAAAACACCGGATCGTCAAAATGCTAAGTTCTCGCGGTTATCACTCGTCACCCCTGCCATTCTGGATCGACGTTAGTCGACGCTTTCGTGCTGTTAGACCGGATGTTCTCGCTGTTCACCGATGCCCCAGACCCGAATGCCGGTAGTTCAGCAGCAGTATGCTATCCTTGATTTAGTCATACCCCATCCTGGATGCCCCATGACCGCAAACCTCAACTCAAATGATCTCAAGACCGCTGCCCGGCTGCTGACTGTGATCTGGCTTGGTCTGTCGTTCGTGGTTCTGCTCAGAGAGGTCGCAGGCAGTATCACGGTGCGTGACTGGGATTACTACGCCCTCGGCGATCTTTACGACGTCACCTTCCGCATGTGGATGCCCTGGGTTTTCATGTCTCCCTTTGTGGTAATGCTGATAAAAAAATTCCTGTTCTATCCAGAAAAATGGATGAGAAATCTGGGCTTCCATCTGCTGTTCGTTGGCATGTTTACACTGATACACGTTGCCGCCATTGCTTTTCATTATGAGTTTTTCGTCGAAGACAAGTCTGATGCGATGCAGGTGTATGCAGGTTGGGAACACATGGGGCATTTTCTAGTCGCTGACCCTTTTATTCTTACCGATATCATTATCTACGTTCTTTTCGTTACCAGTTTCAATATTTCAAGCCATATACAACTTGTCAGGCAAAAGGAACAAGTTGCCAGCAAACTCAGGACTTATCTGGCAGAGTCGAAACTGGAAGCTTTGCGCATGCAGGTTAATCCCCACTTCTTATTCAATACACTGAACAGTATTTCCGTACTGGTTCAAAAGAATGAGATGCAGGCTGCCGGTGAAATGATCCATCGTCTGAGTGATTTCTTTCGCATGACCCTGGAAAAAAACACCCATCAGTTTTTGCCATTGGAATCGGAACTGGAGTTAACGGAAAACTACCTTGCCATAGAACAAGAGCGGTTTCGGGACCGGCTCGAAATAAAAAAATCTATCGACCCTCGCACTCTGGCAATTGAAGTGCCGGTGATGTTGTTGCAGCCGCTGGTGGAAAACAGTCTGCGCCACGGCATTGGGGAAATAGAGGGTACCGGACATATTGAGATTCACAGTACGCTACTTGCTGGGGATCGACTGCAACTGGAAATCATCGACAACGGACCTGGCAAGGTGGATTTCAATAGCCCTGAGTTCAAAGAAGGCATCGGTCTAAGCAACGTGCGTAGTCGTCTGAGCCAACTCTATGGTGGTGACTTTTCGTTTATCTTGGATTCCGCGCCACAACGAGGAGTCAGGGTCCGCATAGAGATACCGGTGAGCCGCGAGCAGCCTACTGCAACGGAAACAGACGATGCTCCTATTTCTGATCCAAGCCCTGCCATGAAGCTGAAATTTGGCGAGACATAAACCATGGCTATCAAAACACTGGTAGTCGACGATGAGCCTCTGGCTCGTGAAGGCCTGGCTATGATGCTGGCCGACGAGACGGATATAGAAGTAGTCGCTCTGTGTCCGAATGCCAACAATGCCATTGAGATGATTCAGCAACATCAACCCGATCTGGTCTTTCTCGATATTCAGATGCCCAAGATGAGCGGCTTTGACGTCGTGCAAAAGATCGGTGAAGAAAAGATGCCATTGGTGGTTTTCGTTACAGCCTACGATCAATATGCAGTCGAGGCATTCAGTGTCCATGCGGTGGACTATCTGTTAAAGCCTGTTCGCAAAAGCCGCCTGCAGGAAAGTCTGGTCCGGATTCGTGAGCAGTTGTTGCAGAAGGATCTACGCCAGAATGGTAAGAAACTGGGCGAGTTACTCAGCATGTTTGATCAAAACAGGGAAACGGATTCCCAATCTTCTGCTGCCTCAAACGGCTCTGACAATGATCGCATAGTCGTTAAATCCCATGGTCATATCTATTTTTTACAAACCTCGGAAATACTATGGATAGAGGCTTCCGGCGATTACGTGACAATTCATACAGAGCAAAAATCTCATCTGTTAAGAGACACCATGCGCAATATGGAAGTGCGCCTGGATTCTCATGGATTCAAACGCATCCATCGCTCCGCGATTATCAATCTGAGCTTTGTGAGTGAACTGAAAAGCGGAAACAACAACGACTACAACGTCGTACTAAGCGACGGCACCGTTCTCAACCTCGGTCGTAGTTACAAAGACTCTCTCTACTCATCTCTTGGTGGGCTCGAGTAACACTTCCCCAGAACCGTTCACCGCAGCCAATCGTCCTTCACCCGCAATTGTTCGGTGTCTACCGATTGCGCCTATGCCCCGGGACTAATGTGCCTACACTTTCGTTAAGCAGTAACAATTCCTAATTGCCGAACGAAACTTGCCATGGACATTCCCAAGAAATCCAGGCCAAAGAAATGGCCGGTCCTTCGCATTGCTGGGCTGCTGATACTGGCCGGCTCATTCACTATCGCCTACGCTCGATTCAATTCTTTTTCCAGCACGGAATTTGTGGCCAGAGACAATCTGGTCATCAGTGAAGTCGTTCGCGCCGACCTGGTGAGAGAAGTTCGAGCACCAGGGAAACTGGTACCAGCAGAACTGCGCTGGGTAGCTGCTACCTCCAACGCCCGTGTGGAGCACATCATTCTCGATCCGGGCGATGCGGTCACTCAAGATTCTGTGGTAATGACGTTGAGCAATCCGGATTTAGCTGAGGCACTGGACTCGGCGCGCCTGGAACTGAACGTGCTGGAAGCTGAATACAAGGCGCTGGAACAAAGACTGCAGAATAACCGCCTGAATCAGGAGTCGGTCATCGCGGATGTGCAGTCTCAGTATGAGCTTGCCGACTTTCGGCTCAACGCCAATCAGGAACTGTCGAAAGATCGCGCCGTCTCCGAGATATCCCTCGAGGAATCGGTGCTGCAGGAAAAGGCACTGCAGGTCAAATACGACATTGAACAGCGCAAGCTGACAAGTCTGATCAGTCTGCACGAGGCTGAATTGGCTGCCAAACGGGCGCGGGTTGATCAATCGGCACGGGCACTGCAACTACAACAAAAGCTATTCGATGAACTTCAGGTTCGAGCTGAATTTCCGGGTCATCTACAGGACATCCCGGTGGAACAGGGTCAGCAGCTTGTCAAAGGCACGATCCTGGCCCGGGTTGCAGATAATGACAACCTGAAAACTGAACTACGAGTCCAGGAAAGCCAGGTCAAGGATATACAGCCCGGACAGTCCGTGCTGATTTCAGCCGGTGGCAATAACACGCGGGGCACGGTACGCCGGGTCGAACCAGAAGTGCAGGAAGGTGTTGTCATCGTCGAAGTGTTTTTTGACGACGAGCCACTCGCTGGCGGCCGCTTTGATCTGCGTGTCGATGGGGTGATTCAACTGGAGCGCCTCGACAAAGTGCTCAAAATCAAGCGCCCTGTTTTCAGTCAGGAGAATGCGGCGCTGAATCTGTTTGTGCTGGACCCGGGCGGTGATACAGCCAGTCGCCGTCTGGTCCGCATCGGTAAAACTTCCACCAATGAGATCGAAATAGTAGACGGCCTGGCTGAAGGCGAGCAAGTCATCGTGTCCGACACCTCACAGTTTAATCAATTAGAGCAGTTCACTCTGCGCTAGGATCTGGGGAGAACATAATGCAGACCTTGATGGAAGATTTTCAATTCGCGCTGCGCAACTTCAGAAAAAATCTCGGCGTCACTTTATTAATAGTAGCAACCCTTGGTCTTGGCATCGGCGCGACCAGTGCCATATTCAGCATGGTCTATCATGTGCTACTTGGCCCCCTGCCGTTCTCTGATGGAGAACAACTGGTGAAGATCCATACCAATCGCCCCAATATCGATCAGTATGATGTCGCCACTTCCGTACAGACTTTATTCGACTACGAAGCACAGTCGGAATCGTTCTCAGACATCGTGGAATATCATCAGATGAGTTTCACTTTGTTGGGCCAGGGCGATCCGGCATTCGTACAGACTGGCGTTGTGAGCTGGGATTACTTCAATGTCCTGGGTATTCAGCCTGTGCTGGGACGCAGTTTTCTGGCGGGGGAAGACGAGCCCGGCGCCGAGCCACTGATTATGCTGTCCAATCGATTTTGGTACGAGAAATTTGGTGGCGATCCCAATGTGATCGGTATGAGCCTGGAAATGAATAACTACGCGCATACGGTGATTGGCGTACTGCCGCCCATGCCAGCCTACCCCATGGATAATGATATCTGGATCGCTGCATCGACCTGCCCCGGCCGCGGCAGCGATTTCATAATCAACCCCCGCTCTCAACCTTTTGTGCAGGTATACGGCCGCATGCACCCTCATGTGTCC
>JANQJM010000059.1 GCA_028281635.1 Pseudomonadales bacterium
AGCGACTATCCTTCGTAATGATTATTCCGTGCCTGTCGATGTATGGAGCGTGACCAGCTACAACGAATTGCGGCGCGATGCGCTGAATGTGACGCGTGACAATATGCTCAATTCGAGTCGCAAACCAAAAGTGCCTTTCGTAACCGAACAACTATCGAAACAAAAAGGCCCAGTGATCTCAACCACTGATTATATGAAGATCTACTCGGACCAGATTCGCGAGTTCGTCCCTGATTCCTATCGCGTGCTTGGCACTGATGGCTTCGGTCGCAGTGATAGTCGAGAACAACTCCGTCATTTCTTCGAAGTTGACACTAAGTTTGTGGTTCTGGCAGCTTTAAATGAACTCAAAACCCTCGATTTAGTCACTGATAAACAAATAACGGATTTCATGAAGAAGTCCGGTATCGACAAGACTAAACCCAATCCTCTGGCGCAGTAGCGGCGATTCGACTAGACAGGAGTAGCGGAATTGGCGATTGAAAAGATTACTGTCCCCGATCTTGGCGAAGCCAGTGAGGTGGAAGTTATTGAATTGCTGGTAGCGGTTGGCGACAGCGTAGAGGAAAACGATTCTCTGTTGGTGCTGGAAAGCGACAAGGCGGCTATGGAAATTCCAGCGCCTATGGCTGGGGTAGTAAAGAGTATTGACATCAACCTGGGAGACCAGGTTAGCACGGGTAGTCCTATATTAAGCCTGGAAGTTGCTGGTGATGCTGAACCCGAGGAGTCTGCAACTGAGGTAGTTGAAGAAACACCGCAAGAAGAAACAACGCAAATAGACAACAGCGAAAAACCTGAACCTACGACCGCGCCCCCAGCAGACACCAAAGCTGTAAGCAGCGTTATCGAAGTGCCTGATCTGGGTACTGACGATGAAGTCGATGTTATAGAAGTGCATGTCAGCGTAGGAGATGAAATCGCCGCTGATGATTCACTGATCACACTTGAGTCCGATAAGGCAGCCATGGAAGTGCCAGCGCCCACTGCCGGAGTGGTTGAAGAGCTGTTGCTGAAAGTGGGCGATAAAGTGAAGACCGGTTCCTCGATATTGCGTCTTAAGGGCAGTGCAGCGGTCGCAGTTACAACTGAACCAGCGGCCAAACCGGAACCAACAGCTAGCCCGGAACCGGCGCCAGCAGCCAAACCCGCCCCAGCAGCAGATCCCGCTCCTGCGGCGGCTTCCAGTGCACCATCAGCAGCTGGCTCGGACAAAGTCTACGCAGGCCCTGCCGTACGTAAATTGGCTCGGGAACTGGGTGTGGATTTAACCCTGATTCCCGGAACTGGCGCTCGCGGTCGCATCATCAAGGAAGACGTGCATGAATTCGTGAAGGCTCGCATCAATGCGCCCGCTTCCGGCGGCATGGCAGTATCGGCGGTGCCCGATATCGATTTTTCCCAGTTTGGAGAAATCGAACAGATTAGTCGAAGCAAACTGCACAAAGTCACCGCGGTCAATATGCAGCGCAGTTGGTCCTCGGTACCTCATGTTGCGCAGTTTAATGAGGCGGATGTGACAGAGCTCGAGGCATTTCGGGCAGAGTTAAAACCAGAAGCGGAACGCAAGGGTGTAAAACTGACTTTCTTGCCCTTTCTGCTGAAGGCTTGTGCCAAAGCCTTACAAGAATATCCACAATTCAATGTTTCACTGCACTCTTCCGGTGAGTACCTGATCCAGAAGAAGTACTGCCATATAGGCATGGCCGTAGCCACGCCTGCTGGCCTCGTGGTTCCGGTAATTCGGGATGTAGACAAGAAATCCATCTGGGACCTGGCGGAAGAAGTGATCGAGTTAAGTACTAAAGCGAAAGATCGCAAACTTTCCATGGACGAAATGCAGGGTGCCTGCTTCACCATTTCAAGTCTGGGTGCGATAGGTGGTACCGGTTTCATCCCAATCATCAATGCACCGGAAGTTGCAATTCTCGGTGTTGCCAAAACTGATATCAAACCTGTCTACATCGATGGCGAATTCAAGCCGCGCAAAATGCTTCCACTAACACTTAGCTACGACCATAAAGCGGTAAATGGTGTTGACGGTGGGATGTTTGCAGACTATTTGGTAAAAGTACTTGGCGATATCAGGCATCTGGTTTTATAACACTTGTAATAGGGTGTTAGTCAAACTGGCACTAACAGTATATTAGTGTCTTATGCTGCTTATTTTTCCTTTCAGGCATTGATTTTTGCCCAGTCCTGGCGCGTGCTAGACTCCCTATAGTTGCTGGTGATTCAACCGCTAACTATTGAAAGGAGAGAGTACTCAAATGCCATCATTCGACATCGTTTCTGAGGTAGATCTTCACGAAATCAACAACGCACTGGATCAAGCCAACCGTGAAGTTGGTAATCGATTTGATTTCAAAGGTGTAGATGCGAAATTTTCCCTGACAGATTCTTCAGACATCTTGGTGTCCGCAGAAGTAGATTTTCAAGTCCATCAGATGCTGGACATGCTCCGTGGCAAGCTCGTAAAGCGAGGCGTTGATCTCAAAGCGCTGAAAGAAGGCGAGGTTGAAGTGACCGGGCAAAAAGCCGTGATGAACGTGAAAATTCAGCAAGGCATCGAATCTGAAATTGCGCGCAAAATTGTCAAAATGGTTAAAGAAACCAAGATGAAGGTACAGACCGCAATCCAGGGAGACAAGTTGCGAGTGACGGGCAAGAAGCGAGACGACTTGCAGAACGTCATTGCAATGTTAAAGGATGCGAAACTTGATATCCCACTGCAATACGAGAACTTCCGGGATTAGTAGCAAAACCACTCAATTGGCGAAATCAGACAGAAATTGCAAGCACTCTCTTACAGACAATCCTTAAAGGAACTCAAAGATAAGCGGTTTCTAGCGGTTCTGTTATTTGGTTTCATCCAGGGCTTTCCCTGGGTATTGCATGGCACCATCCTTACGCTTTGGTTGCAGGAATCCGGTTTTTCCCGCTCCACTATTGGATTCATAAGTGCCATTGCCACAGTTTATGCGATCAATTGGACCTGGGCGCCTTTTGTTGATCGACTCAGGCTTCCTTTTCTGTACCACCGATTCGGGCAGCGGCGCTCCTGGATCATCTTGTGTCAATTATTGATTGCGCTTTGTATCGGTTTGGTCAGTTTGACTTCTCCGTCGGAGAACTTGCTGGCAGTGAGTCTGCTGGCATTTATGATCGCAGTGTTCTCTGCCACCCAAGACATCTCTATCGACGCTTATCGAATCAATATTTTTGCCAAAGAGGAAATGGACGCCAAGATGCCTTATGCGGCGGCCATGAACACTGCTGGTTTCTATGCGGGTTGGACATTTATCGGTGGGGCTACAGCGCTGGCTCTGGGTGGGGAGTCCATAGGCATGTCCTGGCCGATGGTGTATCGGAGCATGATTGGTGTTTATCTGATATTGGTCCTGCTCGCCTTGCTGACTCCGAAACCGGAAAGCGAAGCGCACACTGCCGAACAAGCTGGCGGTGAAGGGATCCACAGTGTCAGCGAATGGTTTATTAATTTTGTTGTGAACCCGTTTCGAGAGTTCTTTCAGCGCTGTGGAATGCAACTGGCTGTTTCAATCCTGTTATTGCTCGTGGTGTTTCGATTGGGGGAAGCCATGTTAGGCCGTATGTCTCTGGTCTTCTACGTGGAAGTGGGATTTACCCGGGACCAAATTGGCTTCTACCAGCAATTCTTTGGTGGGTTGATGACTGTGGTGTATTCCATACTCGGCGCCATGATCAATACGCACTACGGTGTCATTCGTGGT
>JANQJM010000078.1 GCA_028281635.1 Pseudomonadales bacterium
ACAGCTACCCACTTAATTAAGCGAGCTGGAACCCCAGAGGAAGTAGCGCAGGGATTGATTTTTGTGATGCAGAATAACTACGTCACGGGCACGACAGTCGATGTCGATGGCGGCCGGATTCTTAGTTAAGTCTTTTAGGATATCAGTACGAGGAAAAGTTAGTGGTTGATGCAGTAGAGAATATAGTGCCTGATCCAGATATGAGTCTGATCGATTCGGTCTACACCCGGCGTTCGGTACGCGGGTATTTGGACAAGGAAGTGCCGCAGGATGTTTTGAATCGGATTTTTGAAATCGCTCAGCAGTCACCCAGTAACTGCAATGTGCAGCCGTGGAAGGCTTATGTCGCATCCGGTGAATTAAAGGAGCGGCTCAGGAAGCAAATGGTGGAAAATACTGCTGGTGGTGTCTTGCCCAATCCTGATTACGAGTACCGTGGCGATTTCATTGATGAGTATCGTACGCGCCAGGTGGAATGTGCTGTGGCTTTATACTCCAAAATGGGCATCGAGCGGGGAGATAAAGAGGGTCGTATGCGTGCTGTGTTGAGAAACTTTGAATTCTTCGATGCGCCGTACATCGCATTTATTGGAATGGATCCCAAATTTGGTACCACTGTCGCCCTCGATGTAGGCATGTGGGCGCAAACCCTGATGCTGACTATGGTGTCATTTGGACTTCAAAGCTGCCCTATGGGTACTATGCGTAACTATCCTGATCTGGTAAGAGAAGCTTTCGATATTCACGATGGCACCAAGATTTTATTCGGGATAAGCTTTGGTTACGAAGACACATCTGTTCCAGCCAATGAGACGCGCACTACCCGCGACCCAATCAGTAGTAACGTCTTTTTCCGTTCCAGCTAGACACCGCATACCGGGCTAACTAATTGAAACCTGTTGTACTACTCTACGATCTGAATAACGAATTGGTGGATGAGTGTTCAACCCTCATCGGCCACACCGGTTTGTATACGACGATTAACACCTACAACGAAACGAACGCACTGGAGGTGGTCCAGCAGTACGATCGTGGATTTGGCATGCTCACTAATCGGCTCTCTTGCCTGATTACTGGTTGGAATCCTTACAAAAAGCCACGGGATCAATTACTTTTTAATATACGCAGTCAGGAAAAACGCAGCCCTCTGCGCGCATCGACACCGGTAATCATAATTACTGAAGATCATCGGCACGATCTAAAGCAGATTGCTCTGGACCCCACCGATGGTTATGTTGCAGCCTACCTGCAGATGGATGACTATCACGATACCATCGCAGACACCTTGCACAAGGTGGTGTTTGGGAGCCGTGGGCATGAAATGAATTCCATCGCCTACGCGCAGCATCAGCAGGAAGCAGGCGACTAGGGAAAGTCTGTTTCTCCTCATCGCGAGAGATTGTTATATTGACCAGGAATTGGCGGATATAACGACCTTCTGCTCCCTCAGAAAAGTTCTAACTCTTTGATAGTTAAAGCAGTATTTAACTGGTCTGATCTTTGCTTCTTTACTGGGGCGAGCGCAAAAAAGGGGAATTCACTATGTCAGCAGCACTTCAGATATTTGCAATCATGATGGCAGTATTCCTGCCCATGAGTCTTATTGCATTCATCTCGGAATACTTCAAATACAAACGATCAACCAATGCAAAGCTTGGCGATTTAAAGAAAGAACTGGAAGGAAACTCCACGGAAGAAATGGAAAAGGAGATCGCATCGTTAAAAGAGCGCATTATGGTTTTGGAAGCTATAGTGACTGATCGCGGTTTCGACCTGGAACGAAAAATCAGCAACCTGTAACAAAAAAAAAGGGTGTCAGAAGGGGATCCTGACACCCGATGCTTCAAGTAACGAAGTCGATCTCTAAGCTTACTGCGTCATGCAGAACACATTCAGTTTGTTTCCATCCATATCGCGGAAGTAACCGGCGTAGAAGTTATCGCCTCGCGGACCGGCTGCACCTTCGTCCTGGGCACCGAGTTCCAGTGCTTTTTTGTAAATTGCATCGACTTTGTCGGTACTATCCACACCCAGAGCCACCATCGTGCCATTGCCCACCGTGGCAGGATTCTTGTCGAAGGGCAGCGTAACCGAAATTGCCGGGGCGCCAGGTTTGACCGACCAAGCAATAAAAGTCTCCATCTCCATTAAACGGGTTGCTCCAAGCTCAGCCAGCAGTTCGTCATAGAACTTGGCTGCCTTTTCTATATCATTTGTTCCTAATGTGACATAACCAATCATATTGTTCCCTCCAAGGTAAACTAAGTGGATTTTTTCAATTCGCGATAGCGAAAACAATTACTTGTATGGTCATTGACCAGACCTGCGGCTTGCATGAAGGCATAGCAAATCGTGCTGCCAACAAATTTGAAGCCACGCTTTTTTAAATCTTTGGACATAGCATCGCTAATTTCCGTGGTGGCGGGTACGTCTTTCGCAGATTTACGTTTCCCATCCAGTGGCTTGCCGCCAACAAAACTCCAGATAAAGCTGTCGAAGCTACCAAACTCTTTCTGTACCGCTTTGAAGGCCACAGCATTGCTGCGAATAGAATAGAGTTTCAAGCGGTTACGTACCAGTCCAGTGTCCAGTAACAATTTCTCGATTGTCTTGTCAGTCAGTCTGGCGACTTTGTCCACCTCAAAGTTCTTGAAACACTTTCTATAATGTTCGCGCTTTTTCAGTATGGTGATCCAGCTCAACCCTGCTTGCTGTCCTTCTAGACAGATGAATTCGAACAGTAAGCGGTCGTCGTGTACCGGCACACCCCATTCCTCGTCGTGGTAGGCGATATAGAGAGGATCTTCATTTACCCACCAGCAGCGTTCCTTTGCTGTGCTTTTCACCTTGAACTCACCATTGTTTCCACTTTGCCCCTCGCTGTCATTGTGAAAGGCCCGGCTTCTTTGATCTGACGTAATACTGTATATAAATACAGTATTACATACAAGTATTAATTAGCGCTTTGCCGCTACCCTTCGGGTTTGCCTGAAAGAGAATTCATCCTTTCAGGTCTAGTCTGTCATAGCTGCATGAAAACAGGTCATAAAGCGGCACCAGATCCAGCTTGAGGAACTTCCATGAAAAGAAAATTATTTGTCTCCGCCGTACTGCTATCAGTACTCACTGCCTGCATGTCCACTTCCGCCCCGCTCGGACCAGACGCAAGTGCATGGGCTGACTACCGTTCCTGGTATAAGGTCACTCCAGAACCTGAGACTGGCGATCCTACTGGATTTCTCAGCGGCGTGCATGACGGCAGCAACGCCTATCGGATGATCTATGTGAATTCTGTGGGTGAAGCAGTCAACCGCGGCCAACAGGGTTTTCCCTATCCCGAAGGCACGATCCTGCTAAAGGAGAGTTTTAACAATGAAGCGGCATTAAATGCTGATCGCAATCCCGACCTGACCTTGATGATCAAACTGGCGCAGGGTATGTCACCGGCAACTGGTGACTGGGAATACATCCGTCCCGATGGCGCACGTGGAACCGGCGATTCGGGTCTCGGCGCTTTCTGTCGCGATTGTCATCTTTTTGCGGCGGCAACGGACTACAACTTCATCAATAGCCGTTTTTATGAGAACAATCGCTAGCCGTCTCCACTAAAGCCATCTCAGTTAGTGAGATCGATATTGGGAGCTATTTCATAGCTCCCATTTTTTTGTTCTGCAATTCCATTTCCTGCTCTTCACTTCCTGTGTCTGATCAGTAAGAATCAGGCCCCTTGAAGGGAACATTCAGAAGAGAGTTGAAATCATGATTAAGTCTATTACACGTTGGACCACTGCTGTACTCGCCATGTTTCTTTTGTGCAGCGTACAAATTGCCGGCGCGCAAGATCGTTCCTATGTCAATCCGAGTCGTGCTGGTGGTGATGGCGCTCCTTTTAGCGGTGCCGTGTTGACGGGTGATACGCTCTATCTGTCAGGCATGCTTGGATTGGAAAATGGTCAGGTGCCCAGTGATCCACAGCAGGAGGCACGCAACGTGCTGAATGCGGTTCAAGCAACGTTGGAAGAGGCTGATATGAGTATGGACGATTTAGTGTACGTGCAAATATTCTGTTCCGATGTCGCACATTACGCAGCTTTCAATGAAATCTATCGAACCTACTTCACGGAAGAGTTTCCAGCCAGGGCATTCATCGGGGCTGGCACGCTCCTGTTTGACGCGCGTTTCGAAGTTCAGGGCATCGCTGTTCGCCGCTAACACTTCTTTTCCGGACAGGCCGAGTCTGCCCGAATCCGCCATTGCGTTGCAAAAAGTCACAACTGAGTACTGCAGCTTTGCAGTAAGTGGTTGATATTATTATAAGTTTATACAAGGGGAAGCTGCCTCGGACGGCGGTTATAACAAGAGAATAGAAGGATTTAAGTGATGTGCAGTAGATTACTGCTCCGAACCATTGGTGCTGGTTCGATTCTGAGTGTGGCACTGTTATCAGGGTCTGGCTTCGCCCAGGTGCTGAGTTCCGAATCGGTAAGACCTACGACTACCGCCGTAGCGCTGACTACGGTGCCTACCATAGACGGTAACGTGTTGACGGATGAAGCCTGGGCGGAAATAGCCCCAACTACCGGGTTCACTCAGGTGCGGCCCAATGAGGGTCAACCTGCCCGGCAAAAGACCGAGGTGTATATCGGCTTCACCGACGATGCGCTTTATATCGGTGTTATGGCTTATGATGACAATCCCGAATCCATTCTGGTGACTGACAGTCGCCGCGACTCACCACTGGATGATACTGACAGCTTCCAGGTCATTATTGACGGCTTACTGGATCGCCAGAACGGGTACGTGTTCGGCACAAACCCGGCCGGAATTGAGTACGATGCACAGGTCATCAATGAAGGTGGACAGGGCGGTTTTGGTGGTGGCGGCAGTGGTGCCGGTGGCTTTAACCTGAATTGGGATACAACCTGGGAAGTAGAAGCGCAGATAACTGAGCTGGGTTGGAGTGCTGAATTTGAAATTCCTTTCAATGCACTGCGCTATGGAAGCGGGGATTCTCAAACATGGGGTATCAATTTCCAGCGCAATATACGTCGTTACAACGAGGAGTCCTATTGGGCTCCCCTCGATCGTAATTTTAATCTGAACCGGGTATCCGAAGCTGGATTCATCGAAGGTGTCGAAGTGCCGAGCCAGCGATTGCTGCAGGTCACTCCTTATGCTCTGAGTCTGACAGAACGTGGCGGCGAGTTGACTTCAACGCAATCACGAGAAGAATATGGCGTCGATGTGAAATGGGGGATCACTCCCAGTCTCACCCTCGATGCCACGGTGAATACCGACTTCGCGCAAGTTGAAGTGGACGACATCCAGGTCAACCTGGATCGATTCAGTCTGTTCTTTCCCGAGAAGCGCCCTTTCTTTCTGGAAAATGCGGGACAGTTTGCAATTGGTAATCCGCGCGAGGTGGAGCTGTTTTTCAGCCGACGCATTGGTATCAATCAGGGTGTGCAGTTTCCAATCGAAATGGGTGGGCGCCTGACTGGTAAGATCGGTAACAATACCAATATCGGTTTACTTCGAATGAGCACCGAAGGCATTGAGGATTCGGTTCCGCAAAACGATTTTTCCGTGGTACGTGTGAATCAGGAACTGCCAAATCGTTCCGCCATCGGCATGATGTTCGTGGAACGGGATGGAGATGGTTCGATCAATGGTGACCCCAGCGAAGACATCAATCGCACTTATGCCGTTGATGGTCGATGGGGTATTGGTGATTACACCGTCATTCGGGGCTGGATTTCACAGACTGATACGCCAGGTATTACTGACAATGATACTGCTGGAGGCGTGACATACAGCTACAACGATGAGGATTGGTCACTGGGTGCAGGCTACAGTGAGGTAGGTGAAGACTTCAATCCTGAGGTTGGATTTCTTGCTCGCAGAGGTTTTCGTAAATACACGGCCAACTGGCTCTATCGCTATCGGCCTGAAAACTGGGGGCAACTGCAGGAACTGCGGCCTCACATGAGTTATCGGGGCTACTGGGATTTCGATGGCAACCAGCAAACCGGTTTTCTGCACGTCGACAATCACTGGGAATTCAATAGCGGTATGGAAATTCATACCGGTGTTAACTTCACTCAGGAAGGTGTATTTGAACCGTTTGAAATCGTGGAAGGGGTAACCGTGCCAGTCGGTGACTACGAGCACGAAGAAGCGCAACTGGTGTACTTCAGCAATCAGAGCGCGCCATTCAGCGTGAACTTTCGCTCGTTTATCGGAGGCTTCTTTGGTGGCGATCGGATGAATTTAAATTCAACGATTCGTTACCGGGTAGGGGAGAAGTTCACCAGCGAACTTGTCTGGAGCCACAGCAATATCGATTTGCCGGTTCCCGGAGGCGACTTCGAAGTGGATATCGCCAGGTTGCGTATGACCTATGCGTTCACTCCGCGCATGACCATTCAAGCCCTGGTGCAATACAACAAGCGGGATGATGTGCTTTCAACCAATCTGCGCTTCGCCCTGTTGGAATCGGCTAACGCGGGTTTGTTTATCGTGTACAACGAAGTGGACGAGAACAATCTGCTGTTTCCCACCCGCGACAACGCACAGCAATTTGCGCTGAAGTATTCACGCATTCTGAATATCTTCAATTAATCGATTCAGATTGATCTTCTTCAAGTATCTCCACGATGCCTTCCCGAAGGCGTTTTGTGGAGATGCTCACTTCGAACAGAAACAGCACCAGGCCGGTGATCATTAACGCCATTGCGCCGATGAACAGGGTGGCAATGACTACTGACAGATCCAGCCCCTGAATTTCACCGAAAAACAGCGTAACGATCACCAGGCACACGAGAAGCGCCGCTGAGACAAACATACGTAAGGCCCAGTTCACGAGTCTTACTCGTTTCCACAGTCCTTCAATTTCCGATTGCAAAGTGGCTTTGTGATTGGCATGGCGTTCACCTGCCAGGTGAGTTTCAACAATACGCGCGCGGTCTACTACGCGCCCGATTCTTATGGAAACCACATTGAGCATGCCAGCGATACCCGCCAGCAAAAACACCGGCGCCACCGCCAGTTGAATGACTCTAGCGATGGTCTCGATAGCGTCGATGAGAGCGTCCTTCTGGTTTAGGCTATGGCTTTAATATCCAGGTCTTTCCAGTGACGATTGCCGTTGCCGGGAGTGCGGGTCAGGTTAATCCAGATCTCTGAAGCTGAAATATTCACCACGCCAGCCATCCAGAACGTTGTTCCGAACAGCACTTCAACGCCAACTCCTGTGGTACTCATCAGTGCGCCCAGCATGACTCTTTCAGTGGCAATGGCCAGCATCAGAGCCCAGCTTCTGATCATCCATTCCCGATGCGCACCGAATCGTTTTGCCCGAATACTGCTGTAGGCCTTGTATATGCAAAACAACGTGTAAACGGCGAAGAACGTAGTGGCCATGGATTCATTGAATCCCTGGCCATCCACGCCCATGAAGGGGTGGAAGATGCCGATGAAGCCGCCGGAAAAGGCAGAGATCGCGCCGCAGGTGAGCCAGACGCGTCCACTCCAACGATGAAAACCAAGGTAATTCTTGCGAATGTAACGACTAAACTGGAGTGGCCCTAAAGCGAAGATAATTAAACCTGGAATAAGGTGTGCCCAGGTGGCAAAGGAGAACTGCACATAGCGGCCGTCGAATGGATTGAAGGTTTCGATCGGATCCGAGTATTCAACAGTAGAAGCCTCCATCAGGAAGTCCGCGCGACCGAATATCGACGTCAGCCCAGTCCAAAGCAGCAGTGCCATAACCAGCCAGCCGCCAATCTCCAGCACCTTGCGCAGTGTTCGCGCCGAAGGAGCACTAAACAAGGCTTCCGGCGTCGCCGCTCCGGCAGTCATATCAGCCATGAGAATTCCCCCAAAAATTGCCCAATCATTTTGATTTAGACACTAGCTTAACTGCGGCGGTTAACAATATCTATATCTATCTAAGTATATGAATTGATTGCTAATGATTTTGAAGCCTGTCACGCTATTAGGGACAACAGAGTGCTAGTTTGTCCAAGAGTTACTTGTCGCGGCTGGAGTAAGCAGTGGCCAGAAAGACTGCAGGATTCACATTAATCGAGCTCTTGATAGTCGTCGCCATCATTGGCGTATTGGCCAGTGTCGCTATTCCTTCTTTTCAGACCTACACCATCAAGGCGCGAGTAACCGAGGGCAT
>JANQJM010000241.1 GCA_028281635.1 Pseudomonadales bacterium
GATCTATTCAACGAGATACTCGCGGGGGCGACGTGCTCTACACCAATTCCACTTTGGCACTGGAAGCCGATACCGGTGAGATAGCCTGGTACTTTCAGTACATTCCAGGTGGCAATTGGGACCTGGATCATCCCTTCGAACGCATCGTTGTAGAATCAGAAGTGACACCTGACCCCGATGCGGTATCGTGGATGAATCCGAATATTGCTTCCAGCGTGAGTCGCAAACTTATCACTGGCGTACCTGGCAAAACTGGGATTGTGTGGACGCTGGATGCGGAAACCGGCGAGTTCCTTTGGGCTACAGAAACTAACTTTCAAAACGTGATAGTGGGAGTCGATATCCCCAACCATAAGGGCATCACTAATCCGGAGTTGGACATCACAGAGATTCGACAACGTAAGTTTGTCTGTCCATCCACTACCGGCGGTATCAACTGGAATTCTGTAGGCTATAGCCCCGACACCAATGCCCTCTATATCCCGAGCAACAATGTCTGCATGGAGTACTACCTTAACCCCGTTAATCCCGTGCTGGGTGGTTATCACAGTTCGGCCACCTCGATTAAACAACCCACACCGGATGCAGAAGCGCTCATCGGCATGTTCACTGCCATCGATGTGGCCACTGGCGCCAAGAAGTGGCAATACAACCAGCGAGCCGCTGTCAGTGGATCAGTACTCACTACCGGTGGTGGCCTGGTATTCGTTTCAGATGATGCGCGACGCTTTCGAGCATTTGACGCCGACACGGGTGATGTGTTGTGGGAGCAGATTCTCAATTCATCCGCTGGTGGTTTTCCCATGACCTACAGTCTGGACGGTGTTCAGTATCTGGCGATCGCTGCTGGCAATGGGGTGAACTATCGCGTCATGACACCGGAGATTCAACAACGGCGTGGTGGCAATATTTTGTATGTATTCCGTTTGCCTTAGAACCACAGAGTCATTCACTGGAACACAGGGCGAGTAGTTGGCCGTGAAGCCCGTTGTCGTCGCTTGCGCGGCGGCAGAAAACCGTTGGACCTTACCTTATCTCTCGTTGGGTATGGTGCTTGCCAACCTGCGGCACTATGAGCAAGGTGTGCTGGCAAGCAACTTCGACATACAGGCGCTTAGCCTTGTATACGAAGATGAGCATCCTCTTGAAATTTTCCTGCAGACCTTGCCTACTGATCGTCCTCTTGTATTGCTGCTGTCGTCCTATGTGTGGAACAACCGGCTGAATCTTGAAGTAGCCCGGTGTGTCAAACTGCAAAATCCAAAGGTCCTCGCAATGATCGGTGGTCCTGAAGTACCTAAATACCCGGGAGAGACAGAAGCGTTTCTACACGCAAATTCCCAGATCGATGTCGCCGTGCTGGGTGAAGGCGAACTAAGCGCGGCGGAAGTGTTAAGTCATTTGGAATATTCGGAATATGGGTGGGCGCTTGATGAGCTCTCCAACGTTGCTGGTATCGTGTTCCGGCAAGGAACTGAAACCCGAAGAACGCAGGAACGACAGCGGGTGAAAACGCTGGAAAGTTTTCCTTCTCCTTATTTGACTGGCGAATACGGCGAATGGTTTCAAGGCTTTCCCACAGCGATACTGGAAACCAATCGTGGCTGTCCATTCGGTTGCACCTATTGCGATTGGGGTTCAGCAACCCTCACCAAGATCAGCAAATTCACAGTGGAACGGGTAGCTGCGGAGATTGAATATCTCGCTGAACAACAGGCTGGAACCGTTTTTGTCGCCGATGCCAACTTCGGTATGCTGGAACAGGATATCGCGATTGCCGAAGCCCTGGTGGCTGCAAAGAAAAACCACGGCTATCCCAAACGCCTATATACAAACTTTGCCAAGAATGGTGGCCCCCGCTTGATGAAAGTCATCAAGATTCTTAACCAGGGCGGGCTGTTACCGGTGGGGATAGTCGCGTTGCAGACTACTGATCCTGCCACCCTCAAAGCTATCAAGCGGGACAATATCAAAACGTCTTCCTATGTAAAGATGATGAAATTCTTCAATGCCGAAGGAATACCGATGGCGTCGGATTTAATGATTGGTTTGCCCGGGCAAACCCTGGAGAGCTTCGCTACAGATCTGCAGTTTTGTTTCGATTGGAAAGTCATCGCCAATGGCAACTACACCTCGCTGATGCCAAACGCACCCATGGCCGAGGGAGGTTACCGTAAGCTGCACGCAATCGAAGCGGATGCCAACGGCATGATAGCTTCTACCAACAGCTTCACTGCGCAGGATCTACAAGAGATGAAAACCCTGTGCCTGGTTTACCAGTTCTTTGTTGTACTAGGAGTCGCCAAATACTTCCTATTGTATTTTCAAACAGTACATAAAATTCCTGCTGTGGATTTGCTGCGAGAATGGATTGCCAACGCTAATGCAGAGCATGGAAGTAGATCTTTTTCAAATCAGATTCTCACGAAGATTATTCGCGCCGAATCTCGTGCGGGTGATTGGGCGTTGTTGAGTTGGGACGATGACGCAAAGTTTTTATTCCAGGATATTGAGCAATTCTATCGCGAGCTCATCGATTTCGTAGCAGAGCACTATGCTCGGTCTTTTCCAGTCGAAGAAATGGAAACATTGATTGCCGCCCAGGCAGCGGTGATGCCAAGATTGTATCGACAGTATCCCTACCAGGTGGACTTGCCGCATGATGTCGTGGAGTTTTTTCAGCAACACGAACGAGTCGCTTCCCTCGAAAAATTGTCTGACTCGCTTAAGCCATTACAAAGCTTTCCGCCTGCATCACTGCATGTGAGTCCCAAAGTTAAACAGAGAGAATCACTGGCCTTTGTTAAAATTGATGGTCATGGGGCAGGTTGGGAGTTGCCTTCGCCATTGCGTAACTATTAATCGTAGTGACAACAACCAATGCAAGTTTTTACAGACAGCACAGCATTAATCAGTGAGCCATCGAAGCTAAGACAGCGCTTTGAAGAAGAGGGCTATCTGTTTCTGCGTGCTGTGTTAGCTCCTGAGAAATTGCTCGAACTTCGTGCCCAAATCGTGAACTGTTTGAACGAGGCAGGCTGGCTCGATAGGCAGGCGGACCTTCTTGATGCGATTCCTGCAATCGTTCCCTATGTGGAAGGTGATGAAGGATACCTTGAAGCCTACAACGAAGTTCAAAAGCTGCAAGCTTTTCATGAACTGGCCCATGATCCGGCGATTCTCAGTTTGATGGCCGTACTGTTGGGCGACAGTGCATTTCCTCATCCACTGGCAGTGGCCCGGCTCATGTTTCCGGATAACGATGAATGGAGTACGCCACCCCATCAGGACTACCCAAACAATCAGGGCACAGAGTCACTGTATGCCTGCTGGATTCCCCTGGATGACTGCCCGCAGCGTCTGGGTAGTTTAAGTGTTTTGCGTGGCTCTCATCGATTTGGTGTGTTGCCGCTGGACTACGCATTAGGCGCGGGTCATCGACAAGCGGTGCTACCCACGGAGCTAGACAAGTTAGATTGGGTGGGAGGCGATTTTAATAACGGCGATCTGCTGCTCTTTCATAGTCTCACGGTACATCGTGCGCTCCACAATCAATCTGGCCGTATGCGGCTCTCGGTGGATTACCGCTATCAGGCTGAAGGTGAGAAACTCACCGAGCCCTGCCTGTACCCCCATTTCAATCGCATTAGTTGGGAAGAGATCTATCGTGGTTGGTCAGATAGAGCTTTGGCTTACTATTGGCAGCAGAAAGACTTCGAGGTAGTTCCCTGGAATCCGGACATGCATAACATTAATCCTCACAAGGAAGCGGACGCTATCAAGCAAGGACTGCGTTACGACAGGAAACGTGAGCGACAAAGACAGGAGTCCGGATCTTAACCGTTGATAGTAATTGCAATAAACCGCGGTTAACATAACTGAAAAACCTTTCTTGAGCGGGACTTGGTCGATGAAAAAGAAAGCCGTCATAAGTAATTTTCCCGATAGCAAATCAACAGGCGAGACGCAATCAAGTCGCCGTGACTTTATGAAAAAGGCCGGTGCGCTATCAGGCATTATGATTGTGCCCAGGGCAGTGCTGGGAGGAGAGAACTACATCGCCCCCAGTGATCGATTGAACATCGCTGGCGTTGGTGCCGGTGGCAAGGGCCGATCTGACATTGAAAGTGTCGCTCACGAAAATATCTACGCCATTTGTGACATTGATGATAATCGCCTCGCTGACACACTGAAGCAGGAATTTGCCGCCCCCTTTCGTGAAAAAGTAAAAACATTTCGTGACTACCGCGAGATGCTGGAAACTCAGCCGGAAATTGATGCGGTCTTGATCAGCACGCCAGACCATATGCACGCACCGATCGCCATGCACGCCATGCGTCTGGGCAAGCATGTCTATGTGCAGAAGCCACTTTGTCACACAGTTGCGGAGTGTCGTGTGCTGGCGCAGACAGCCAGCGAAAACAATGTAGTCACTCAAATGGGCAACCAGGGTCATGCCGAAGAAGGCGCTAGACTCATTAACGAATGGGTAGCCTCGGGTGAACTGGGTATCATCGAAGAAGTGCATTGCTGGACTAATCGCCCGGTGTGGCCTCAGGGCATCGCCCGTCCGGAAGGGGAAATGCTGATTCCCGATACTATAGGCTGGGATCTGTGGTTAGGTGCCGCTGCCCATCGCCCTTATGTCGAACGCGCCTATCATCCATTTAACTGGCGTGGCTGGCTGGATTTCGGTACCGGTGTGGTGGGCGATATGGGTGCCCATATCATCGACCATCCTTATTGGGCACTGGATCTGGATTTGCCGACCAGGGTGTCCGCCAGCTCCTCCCGTTTCGGGCGAGAGATGGAAACTTTCCCCATTGCATCCAAGATTCATTTTGAATTTGCCGCCAGCAATGGTCGTCCTCCAGTGAAGATGACCTGGTATGACGGCGGATTACTGCCGGAGCGTCCTGAGCAACTAGAAAACGGTCGGCAGTTGGGCGACAACGACGGTGGTGTCTTAATCGTCGGTTCGAAGAATACCTTGATGCACGGTGTCTATGGGCGTAATCCGCAGCTCATTCCGGAAGCAACCCATCTTGAAACAACTGCACCGGCCAAGATTCTGCCGCGATCACCAGGTATCTATCAGGAATGGATCGATGCCATTAAAGACCGCAGTAAAAAGACAACATCGGGATTCGATTACTCTGGCCGTCTCACTGAAACCATGTTACTCGGTAATATCGCGACAATTCGTGCCAAGGAACACAAAGTGCTGGAGTACGATGGCAAGGCCATGCGATTTACCAACGATGATGGCGCCAATGCCTATCTCGAAAAAGCCTATCGACAGGGATACGGTATTGCCTGATCGAGCAGCAGCAAACTAATGGCACAGTCTCTCCAACAAGAAGAATACGATGTCATCGTCGTAGGTTCCGGTGCCGGTGGCGGTATGGCAAGCAACCGCCTGGCCAATGCCGGTCTTAAAGTGGCGCTGGTGGAGGCGGGCGCCTTCTACGACCCCGCCGACGATGAGCAGCGCACACAGCTGCGTTATCCCTGGGAATCTCCACGCCGCGGTGCCAGCACCCGGCGTCGACCTTTTGGCGATTACAATTCTTGCATCGGTGGTTGGGATTTGGACGGCGAGCCCTATACCCAGGGAGACAATACTGATTTTCGTTGGTGGCGTGCGCGCATGTTGGGAGGCCGAACCAATCACTGGGGAAGAATCTCCTTGCGCTTTGGACCACTGGATTTCAAACGTTACGATTCCGATGGCTTGGGTGATAACTGGCCGATTGGCTACGAAGACATCAAACCTTATTATGACAAACTCGATAAGTTCGTTGGTGTCTATGGTTCAAATGAAGGGCTGTACAACGATCCCGATGGTTATTTCTTGCCGGCTCCCAAACCCCGACTGCATGAACTGTATTATATAAAGGGAGCGCGTTCTCTGGGCGTGCCCGTCTATCCTATGCGCAAATCGGTCTTGACCAAGCGCATTAATGATAGTCGTGGTGTCTGCTTCTATTGTCGCCAGTGTAGTCGGGCCTGCGGTATTCACGCTGATTTCTCATCCAGCACGGTATTGGTATATCCAGCCCTGGAAGGGGGTCAGGTAGACCTCTATACCAACTGCATGGTGCGTGAAGTGGTAGCAGGAGCAGATGGCCATGCTTCTGGGGTTGCTTTCATCAATACCGAAGATGGTAGTCAGGACGAGCTGCGAGGACGCACTGTGGTGCTGGCCGCTTCCGCCTGCAGTACTGCACGTATCCTCCTCAACAGCAAGAGTAACCGGCACCCCGATGGATTGGGTAACTCAAGTGGTCATGTGGGCCATTATCTGCACGATTCTACCGGAGCCAGCCGGGCTGCCTTCCTGCCGGACCTGATGGATCGCGAAATCTACAATGAAGATGGCACCACGGGAGGCCATGTCTACACGCCTTGGTGGCTGGAAGGAGAAAACCTGGATTTCACTCGCGGTTACCATCTGGAAATAGGTGGTGGTATGGGTATGCCATCCTACGGATTCGGTTTCGCGGTGAATCAATACAATCAATATTTAGGTGAAAGGGTAGGCGGCTATGGCAATGGTCTGCGCGATGACATCAAGCGCTTCTATGGATCCCGTCTCAGTATCGCCTGTCGTGGCGAAAGCATTCCCCAGTTTTCCAACTATTGTGAGCTGGATCCGAGTGTTGTGGACAAATGGGGTATCCCGGTATTGCGCTTCAACTATCAATGGACCGAACATGAGATCAATCAGGCGCGGCATATGCAGGACACCATGGAAGAGTTGCTCACTGCGGCAGGAGGTATCCTCTTGGGATCCAAACCCGGGGCAGATCGTGACTACGGTCTGACTAAACCCGGTGAGATTATTCATGAAGTAGGTACGACACGTATGGGAGATGACCCCAATACCTCGGTGACCAACTCGTTCGGGCAATTGCATGATGCCAACAATGTGTTTGTTGCTGATGCCGGTACTTTTGTATCACAAGCCGATAAGAATCCAACCTGGACTATTATGGCCTTGTCATGGCGAACCAGCGATTACATCATTGAACAGATGAACCAACGCAATCTTTAGGCAACTTGATAAGTGATGGATAGAAGAGAAACATTAAAATCACTGTTGCTCGGCTCACTCGGGGCAGGAGTCATTGCTTCCACTGGTTGTGCTACGAACAGCAATCCTAGCCGGGCAATCAGCTGGAGCAGTTTGCCAGAGAGTTATTCCTACGGGCGCACTGAGGTAGAGAAGCAGTATGACGAAGCGCTGTTTGCCGAAACCTACTTCAGTGAACATGAGTTGCTCACCATTGCTGTTCTTTGTGACATCATTCTGCCTTCTGATCATCCCAACGGTGGTGCTTTAGACGCTGGCTTGCCCGAGTTTGTGGAGTTTATGGTCAAAGACCGGGAGCGTTACAAGTTGCCAGTACGAGGCGGGATAGCCTGGCTCGATACCTATGCCATTGATGAGTTCAGCGCGGACTTTATCAACATCTCTGAGCAGCAACGTTTACAGATCTGTGATCGAATCGCTTATCAGGATGTGGAAGACCCGGAGTTGCAACCTGGAATACGCTTCTTCAGTTTCATGCGGGATCTGACGCTGACGGGCTACTATACTACTGAGCTTGGCTTCCGCGATCTGGGATATCAAGGCAATACGCCTAACGTATGGGATGGAGTGCCGCAGCATATTCTGGATAAACACGGTATGGCATACGAAGAAGAATGGCTGGAAAAATGTGTCGATCAATCCCGCCGCGACATCACGGCAGAATGGGATGACGACATGAATCTGATTAGCTGAGAATTATTATGAAAAAACTCATCTTGTTAACTGTTGGCGCATTCACGATAGTGGTAGCAGCACAAACTGTGGATCGTAGAGAGTTCGATCCAGTACCAGAAAAAGTAACCGCTGCGATGAATGGATCCGTCCCTTCCGACGCAATAGTGCTGTTTGATGGCAGCGACATGGATGCCTGGATTACCGCTGAAACAGAAGAAGCAGCACATTGGGAGATTGATGGCGACGCCATGACTGTGCGCCGTGGCATGAGCACCATTAAAACTAAACAGGCATTTGGTGATATTCAGTTGCACCTGGAGTTCCGGCCCACCGCTGTCATCGAAGGAGAAGGGCAGAGCCGTGGTAACAGCGGAATATTCCTGCATTCACTATTTGAGGTGCAGATCCTCGATAGCTGGGAAAATCCCACCTATGTAAACGGTCAGGCTGGTTCCGTGTATCTGCAGTATCCGCCACTGGTAAACGCTGCTCGGGAACCTGGTGAGTGGCAAAGTTACGACATTGTCTTTAAAGCACCGGTGTACGATGCGCGTGGTAGTTTGTCTGAGCCAGCCTATCTGACCGTATTGCACAATGGCGTATTGGTGCAGAATCACGTCGAGCTAAAGGGAGCCACCTACACACCAATGCCTGAATACGGTGTGCGTTGTGTTCCTTATAGTCAGGAACGCGAACAGGATTGCAGTGGCAAAATGCCCATTACCTTGCAAGACCACGGACAGGTAGTTTCCTATCGCAATATCTGGGTACGAGAGTTGTAAGTCATGAGTCGCCTTCTAATTCTTGTTTCCTTATTAAGCTGCTTCCAGTCAGCAGCAGCGCAGAACAGCTTACAGCCGGAGTGGATTTCTTTGTTTAATGGGACTGATCTCGATGATTGGATTCCGAAATTCACAGGCTATGAACTGGGTGTAAATCATCTGGACACGTTTCGTGTAGAGGACGGTGTATTTAAAGTCTCTTATGACAATTGGGATGACTTTAACGGTGAGTTCGGACATATCTTTTACAAGGAACCTTTCTCCCATTATTTACTTCGGGTGGAATACCGCTTTGTCGGTGACCAGGTCACCAACGGCCCAGCCTGGGCGTTTCGCAACAACGGCGTCATGTTACACAGTCAGGCGCCGGAGACCATGACTCTGGATCAGGAATTTCCGGCTTCTATCGAAGCGCAAATGCTTGGCGGAAATGGTGAAGATGAAAGGCAGACAGCCAACGTCTGTTCACCGGGAACCAACTACGTGATGAACGGCGAGTTGATTACGGTACACTGCACGAATTCCACTTCCCAGACTTATCATGGCGATCAATGGGTCACTATGGAAATAGAAGTGCGTGGCAGCGAGCTGGTGCGTCACGTGGTCAATGGTGAGACAGTTTTTGAGTATTCAAATATTCAATTGGATCCGGAAGATCAAGACGCTCAGCGCCTGCTTGCTGCCGGCGCCAGTCTATATGTGAGAGAAGGGTATATCTCGGTGCAGGCAGAGAGCCATCCAACTGAATTCAGAAAGATAGATCTACTGCCACTGCCGACTTCTGAGCCTTGCTTGAGTCTTCCCTGTCGCTAGTAACCTAATAACTGGCGCAAACAGCTAACAGGCATTAACTGCTACAAAGCTCCCGAGGACAAGAGTCCTGCCGCATAGTCCGCCGCTCGTGTGCTGAACGCCATGTAAGTCAGTGAGG
>JANQJM010000099.1 GCA_028281635.1 Pseudomonadales bacterium
TGTTTAAACAGCCTAACAAGCTTAATTTGGTTCACGAATAGTCATGGCTAAAGTCCCGATGACAACTCAGGGTGCTGAGCGCTTGCGTGAAGAGTTGAATGAACTCAAGAGCGTCACTCGTCCAAAGATTTCTGCAGCTATTGCAGAAGCCAGAGAGCATGGTGATCTGCGAGAAAATGCGGAGTACCACGCTGCCCGTGAACAGCAAAGTTTTTGTGAGGGTAGAATCACTGAGATTGAGAGCAAACTCGCTGACTCGGAAATTATCGATGTCACCAAGATCGAGCCCACTGGTAGAGTCATCTTTGGTACCACGGTCACTTTGTATAACCTGGAAACAGAAGAAAGCGTGACTTACCAGATTGTCGGTGAAGATGAGGCGGAGGTGCCAGCCGGAAAAATTTCAGTTGGCTCGCCAATAGCCCGTGCATTGATGGGAAAGAACGAAGGAGACGAAGTAACAGTCAATGCTCCGGCAGGCGACATCGATTATGAAATCGAATCGGTGGAGCATCTATAAGCAAAGGAAAGGAAAAAACCTTACCTGGCTGTTACGCCTGCTTGCGTTTCAGATTCGAAAGTCTTGGGTCTGGTTTTTTGGCCGCGCGATAAAGTAGGGCAACATGTCCAATCGTTTGCACGCACTCGGCCTTCAGTGTGCTGCAGATTTCCTGAACCAGTTCCTGTTTGCTCTCGCGATCGGGAACCTGAATCTTAACTTTTATCAGCTCATGGTCTTTTAGTGCACGATCGATTTCCTGGCTAACGTTTTCTGATAAGCCGTTTTGTGCAATGATCACAACCGGTTTCAGACTGTGTCCAATCGATCGAAACTGTTTTTTCTCGATATTACTTAAACTCATTAAGCTGCTATGTCCCTCAGGTCTTCCAGGCGGGCAGCTAAGCTACCTACTCCAGCACCTAATAGCAATGGCTCGATCTTCAAGCAGCAAACAGTGGCTAAAAGAGCACTTCGATGACGCCTATGTGAAGCGGAGTCAGGAAGAGGGATACCGTTCCCGTGCCAGTTACAAACTGAAGGAAATACAGGACAAAGACAGCTTGCTTAGACCCGGTATGACGGTTGTCGATCTGGGAGCAGCACCGGGTGGATGGACCCAGGTCGCCGCCGAGTTGGTAGGTGACGATGGGCGCGTTATTGCCAGCGACATTCTGACCATGGACAGCCTGCCCGGAGTGGAATTTATTCAGGGCGATTTCACTGAAAACGAGGTGTTGGAGCAGATTCTTTCTGCCATAGGAGAAGACAGGGCGGACCTTGTAATCTCCGATATGGCCCCCAATATGAGTGGAATGAGGGCAATTGATCAGCCACGGGTAATGTATCTGGCTGAGTTAGCCTTAGATCTGGCGAGAACTGTATTGAAGCCGGAAGCGTATTTCCTGGTGAAGGTATTTCAGGGCGCCGGATTCGATGAATTTCATCGCCAACTGCAGGCGAGTTTTAAGGCTGTGAAGTCCAGAAAACCCAAGGCCTCCAGGTCCAGATCCCGGGAAATCTATTTGCTCGGGTCACGTTTCATCCCCGATTTAGAGGTATAAAGCGGGTTTGCGGCGAATTTGAGTGCAATTATCTGCATAGATATTAGAATTAGGCTGTCTTCAGGACCGATCCGCCAGCCTCTGCAGTACTAACCATTGGGAGATAAACCCTTGAACGACATGGCAAAAAATCTAATTCTCTGGATGATTATCGCCGGTGTGTTGCTGACTGTGTTCAACAACATCAACCAGGAAACCCGGGAAGATAGTATCAACTACTCCGAATTTATCCGGGAGGTGCGTTCCGGTCGAGTAACCGCCGTGGAACTGGCAGGAATCAATATTACTGGCATTCGCTCAGACAATAGTCGCTTCCGTACTGTGATGCCGCTGATCGGCGACGACCAGTTAATGGATGACCTGTTCGACAATGGCGTAGAGATAATCGCCAACGAACCCGAACAGCAAAGTATCTGGACCCAGTTACTCGTAGCCAGTTTCCCCATCCTAATTATCATTGCCCTGTTCTTCTTCTTTATGCGCCAGATGCAAGGCGGTGGTGCCGGTGGTCGTGGCGGACCCATGTCATTCGGCAAGAGCAAAGCCAAGCTACTAGGTGAAGACCAGATTAAAGTAACTTTCGCCGATGTGGCAGGTGTCGATGAGGCGAAAGAAGATGTGCAGGAGCTGGTTGAATTTCTGCGCGAGCCAGACAAGTTTCAACGGCTTGGCGGTCGAATTCCTCGTGGTGTGTTAATGGTTGGACAACCAGGTACTGGTAAGACGCTATTGGCAAAAGCGATTGCTGGTGAAGCCAAGGTACCGTTCTTCTCTATCTCGGGTTCCGATTTCGTGGAAATGTTTGTCGGTGTCGGTGCATCGCGTGTGCGCGACATGTTCGACCAGGCCAAGAAACAATCTCCCTGCATAATCTTCATTGATGAGATCGATGCAGTGGGCCGTCATCGTGGAGCCGGGCTCGGTGGCGGACATGATGAGCGTGAACAGACTCTTAACCAGTTGTTGGTTGAGATGGATGGTTTCGAAGGTAATGATGGCGTCATCGTTATGGCAGCCACTAACCGTCCCGATGTATTGGACCCTGCGCTGCTGCGTCCAGGACGCTTCGACCGCCAGGTGGTCGTTGGATTGCCTGATATTCGTGGTCGTGAACAAATCCTTAAAGTACATATGCGCAAGGTGCCAATCGATGACCGTGTTAAGGCCAGCGTTATCGCCCGTGGTACACCTGGATTTTCCGGTGCAGACCTCGCCAACCTGGTAAATGAAGCAGCGCTGTTTGCTGCCCGGGCCAGCAAACGTCTTGTTACCATGGAAGAATTTGAAAAGGCGAAAGACAAAATCATGATGGGCGCGGAGCGCAAGTCCATGGTGATGTCAGACAAAGAGCGCCTGAATACCGCTTACCACGAAGCCGGCCATGCCATCGTTGGCCGACTGATGCCGGAACATGATCCGGTCTACAAGGTGAGCATTATTCCTCGCGGCAGAGCCTTGGGTGTCACCATGTTCTTGCCGGAAGAAGATCGATACAGTTTCAGTAAGCAACACATTCTCAGCCAGATATGTAGTCTCTACGGCGGTCGAATCGCGGAAGAGATGACGCTTGGTAAAGAAGGTGTTACCACTGGTGCGTCCAATGATATTCAGCGAGCCACTGAGATGGCGCGCAACATGGTCACCAAGTGGGGATTGTCCGACGAGTTGGGTCCTTTGCTGTATTCGGAAGATGAGGGTGAGGTATTCCTGGGACGATCTGCTGCTTC
>JANQJM010000242.1 GCA_028281635.1 Pseudomonadales bacterium
CTTCAACTTGGATGTCGCCTCCGGAACGCTGACCGGCCCGGGCCGGAGCGCCAAACTGGAGCCGAAGACCGTCGACGTGCTGGTCTGTCTCGCCAGCCATCAGGGTGAGCTGGTAACCAGAGATCAGCTGATCGAGTCTGTCTGGCAAGGACGATTCGTTACGGAATCGCAAATCTCAAAGCGTATTGCCGAAATCAGACAGGCCCTTGGTGATGACCACTCGCCCCGGCGTTTTGTTGAAACCCTGCCAAAACGCGGCTACCGATTGATCTGTGAGTCTGTCGCTCTGGAATACTCGCATCCCGAAGACAGATTGCTGAAACAAGCTGCGCAAGAGACAAAGTCACAACAGCCAAGGCGCCACACGCTGCAATTCGTTTCCGCTTTAGTTGCAATACTTGTCATCTTGTATTCCACGCAGTACGCAACCAACCGGAGCAATACCCTCCCGCCGGCAGATTCCGTTACGCCAGAACCCGCAGTGGTTCTCGAAGAACCTTCTCTTGCCGTGCTGCCATTTATCGATGTCTCTTCGAGCCAGGACCAGGAGTATCTGGCTGATGGCATGACCGATGAGCTTTTGCATTTGTTCGCACAAAATCAAGGCCTACGCGTTATATCCCGAACTTCTTCCTTCTATTACAAGGGCAATGACTTTCAATTATCTGATATTGCCGATTCTTTAAATGTGGACTTCATATTGGAGGGTTCTGTTGGATTATTTAATGATCGCCTTCGTGTATCTGCGCAACTCATTGACGCCCAACAGGATGCGCATATTTGGTCACAATCCTTCGACCGTGAATTCAACGATATCTTTGCGATTCAGAATGAAATTGCAGCGGCCGTCGTTGACCGGTTTGAAGTTTCGGTGCTGAACGCGCCAGCCCAGGCAGCCCCCATCATCAATAGCGAGGCGTATAACACATTTCTACGAGCGCGCTATTTCTCCAGGCAACAAACACCGCAAAGCCGGGCTGAAGCGATCGCACATTATCAGCAAGTACTTGAACTGGAGCCTGAACACGCACCAGCTTTGGCGAATCTGGGGCTGGCTTATATTGACCAGGTTCTCATGGGTGAAATCTCAACTGAACAAGCACAAGAGCTAAGTGCATTGGCATTGAATCGTGCACTGGAGATTGATCCGTCGTATGCACTTGCTCATGTAGGGCTTGCCTTCCAGCTGCCATTTACTATGGACTTTGCATCCAGCGTAGAGCATTTTGCCCGAGCAATTGAATTAGAACCGAATAATGATGAAATTACTTTTGAAGCTGCAGTTGCTTTGTTCACCGTCTACGACTTTGAAAATGCGATTCAGATCTTACGAGAGCTCGAGTCGAGGGATCCGGTAAATCCAATCATCCAGGGGGCACTTGCGCGCGTGTATGCCAGCGCCGGTGACTGGCAGGCGTCCGCGGATAGTGCCAGAACCGCGTTACAACTTTCCCCCAATCACAATGATGCGCCCTTTAATCTCGGCTTAGCTTTGCTTGCAGCCAACGACCACGATGCAGCTCTGGTGGCATTCCAGCAGGACCAGCGCGCTGAAGGCCGACAGGGAGTGGTTTTGGCGCACCACGCCCTGGGGAATCTGACAGAATTTGAAACAGAGTTTGCGCTTCTTATTGAAGAGTGGCAGGAAGCTTCACCGTCTGTCATTGCAGAAGTCTATGCTTATTTGGGAGAAACAGAGCAAGCCTTCGAGTGGTTAAATCAAGCTTTGAATCTGGACATCAGGCTACTGTTTATTCACACAAGCCCGCTGTTGGTGAGCTTGCATGACGACCCTCGCTGGCAGGAATTACTTACTACCATGGGCACTAGTGAGGAGCAGTTGCGGCCGCTGGCAACGAGAATGAATCTTAATGGCTTGATCTCACGTTAGTCGGAATTTTCTTTTGCCAGAATTTGAAAAACGGATATACCCCTGGTTGAGATCTGCCAGTTTTCCGAAATTTGCATTCATTGTTTCTCCCGCAAAGAAGGGGACACTGATAACTCAGTAACTTAGCGCATTCTTTTTGGTGGGAAGAGTTTCTCAAGCTACTAAGTTATCAGTGTCCCCTGTTTCCTTCTCCCCTATTCCCTTCTTTAACGCATTGATTTGATCGTAATCACGAAAACTCTTTGAGCAATGGAATCTAAAAAGAACAAAAACGGAACCGTTTCGGAAATTAGTTTAGCCGATTGGCTGTAAACATAAAGGCAAGGACCTCGAACAAGTTCTAAATTTTCCAATTTCGCAACCAATTTAGTCTTACCCTTTATTCATGATGAGTAACTCAGTGCCAGAAATTCCAATGGGAGGAATTCGAATGACAAATGATCCGAAAAAAGAACTTTGTGAACAATATAAGGATGCTCGAACGTTTCTTGAGGACATGATTCCCGTAATCGAGAAAGATCTTCCAGACGGAAAGCAACTTGCGAGCGAGTTACGAGCACTAATGGCGATAGCTGATTTAGCCTGTGCGTTCGAGTGAGCCACGCTCGCATTTTTTATTCTGGTCTGGTGCTATCGCTTATAACTACTAGTTAATAGCCTCTCTGCATGGATCTAGCATCACGTATTTGAATTAGTAAAGGAAACAATATTATGGCCTTAAAATTGCCCCAATACCTGGAACACCTCAGAACAGACTTTGAGAAGCTTATCGCTGAGGGCGCTCCTGAAAAAGACTTACAGGAATTCGTTTCTGCGGTACCGGAAGAAATGATGCATGAACCAAACGTGATGTTAGATATCGCGACTACAACTAAGAATTTACATGACAAAAGCTGGGCCAGGGCACATTCCAAACCTGTCCAGCGACTAAATGTCACACAAACGACTTCTTGGGAAGTATATGCGCTCAAGTTGTTGCCTGCTGGAAGATCAGCAATCAATTTGGTTGAGACGGCTGCACCCACATTAGAGCAATCAGGAGTCTTTGCTATCGGCGTAGGCCCATCTGTTTCTGTCAACGTCGGTCCCGAAGCTTTCGGCATCGGAGGTGGAGTTGCTATTGGTTTTGGACCTATTAGTTTTGGTCTTTTCGGGGGAATTGCATGGTCTGAAGTAATTTCATGGATAGTTTCAGGTAAGTTTCATGGATTGTTTGTGGGCTTAGCCGCAAGTATTGATCTATGTGTCTATCTTATGGGAGGAATTGACAAGTTTGGCGGAACGGGAACAGCTGCCGGCGGCGACTTGTTTTATGAAGTAGGTGGCGGTGTTCTGGTTTTGTTTGATGACGATATGAATTGGATTGGAGTAGAATTTTTTGGCGGAATTGGAATCGGCGCAGGTGCTGGAATCCTGAAGACATATGGGGGTATCGTCCACACCTGATCTAGACAATCAAAGGGGTCAGAGTAAAAGTTCGCTTCGCTTGTCAGTGATTGCATCACTCTCGCCGCAATGCGACTGAGGGATTAATACTGGCCGCATGAAATGTCTGGATGGAATTCGTCAGGAAAACGAGAATGACTACCAGTAAAAATCCTAGAAAAAAAACGCCAAGTTCAATTTCTTCCCGATAAGGAAATCCCTTTAACCATTCGCTGCACAGCCAATAACTCAAAACTGAGCCTGCAAGGGCTGAAAGACCAATCGTGCCTAAGAGCCGCCTGAAATAAAGAATAACAATATGAAACTTAGAGGCACCGATTACCCGGCGTATGCCGATTTCTTTTGTGTTTTGGGCGGCTGTAAAAGCTGAAAGCACCATGATTCCCAGTCCTGATAGGATCATGCATAGTAGCGCCACGCTCCCAATCAGCACGACTTGATCTTGATCCGAACCATAGAGCTGCTCCAATTCCTGATCGAGAAACGCGTAGCTGAAAGGTTGGGACGGATCGAATTGATTCCATTGCTCCCGAATGTATTGCAGAGTCTCTTCGAGATTAGCTTCCCTTACACTGATGATCACTGTCCGTCGCATTCTGGAGCCAGTCAATGGAGTTGCCCTTTCCAGATTTTCGTTATCGAGGCGAATGACCATGGGCTCAACGGCCTGGTGAAGGCTCTTGAAATTAAAATCCGCAACTACCCCTGTTACTTGCCAAGTCCCTACTCGTTTTCCTAGTGGTTGAGTCCAACCCAATTCTCGCACCAGTGTTTCATTCACCAGGTTAGTTCGCCCAAAATCATTCGGATCATTAGCATCCAGGTTTCGTCCACTGACCAATTCAATTCCCATCACATCGAGAAATCTGTCGTCTGCAGTGATGTGGTTTATGTTCATAGAGCGAAAGGAACCGTCTTCTGTTTCGACCATAGGTGTACTAATTATTGGATGCCCATTCGCCAGGTCAACAGTAACGGTGGCACCAACTATATCGTTGCGCGATTCAAGCGCCGAGATGAAGGCATTCAGGCGCCTGATAGTTTCTAGACCTTTAACTTCGACAGTAATCTTGTTGTATTTGTCGAATCCCAAGGGCCGTTCATTTAGATAGACTAATTGGGCATACATCTGGGCGGAAAACGTGATTATGATAACTGACAGTGTTAACTGAATGAGCAGCGTCGCCTTGTACGAAGAAAGATTCGAAGTTCTGGAGGTGGCCGAAACACTAAACGTGTCCAATGGCTGTTTGGCCAACAACGTAAACGCAGGGTAAAGGCCAGTCAGGAGAGACAGTATGACGCAGGCAAAGATTCCCATCACAGCATTTGAAGTGCTAAATAGCTGGTCCATTCCCGTAGCGATGCCAGGAAACCGGGCCACACTATCGAGCTGAAAGACCATGTAGAGCAAGCCAGTTCCAAAGATCAACGCCAAAGTGATAAAAGCAAAAGATTCCAGTAATAGTTGTAAGACTAGCTGCAGCTTGGTAGCACCTAATATTCGACACATCCCTATTTCTCTTGTCCTGCTTTGAACTCGGGCCAAAGCCAGACTTGTGTAGTTCAGACTCGCAATTATGAGTACTGAACTTGCGAGCGCTGCCAGGATTAATACACTGCTGTGATTTCCCCTTGCGTGGTCTCTGGCAGTGGTCGAACCAAAGTGAATGTCAGCGAGAGGCTCCAATGAAAAGGTTACTTGCATATCCGTTGAAGATACGAAGTCACTCAAATGAGTGCTAACGTATTCTTCGGAAATCTCTCGAAATTGAGATGGATTAAATCCATCCACCATCTCAAGGTAGGTGTAGTGTGTCTGCGCAAGAAACATCAAAGCCTGACGCTGTGGACCTTCGTAGTTCATGAAAGGGAATAAATCGTCATCCCAGGGAAGCAAGGCGTCATATTTCAAATGCGTGTTAGCTGGCAAGTCTTCGAAGACCAGCGTCACAGTGTAATCTTTTTCCGCTTCCCTTATGACCTCCCCTATCGGATTGCTGTCCCCAAAATAGTAGTTGGAAAATGATCTGCTAATAGCGATAGATTCAGGGTTTAGCAGAGCAGATTCAGGATTTCCAAATATAATTTCGTGATTGAAGAAATCAAAAACATTTGCATCTGTGTGGTAGATCGTGTCCCAGTCTCTGCTATCGATTTGCTCTAAATTCAAGGCCAATGGAGGAGATGGAGCGAATCGAACGAATGATTGAACTGCGGGGAAATCACTCAAAAATATAGGACCAGCTTGGGGAGAGCCCATGGCCGTGTATTGGAAATTTGAGCCGACCCGGCGCTCCGTTGCCACTCGGTAGATGTTTTGGTAGTTACTGAAATGCCGATCGTAATTCAATTCGCTGGATAGATAAAAAATGGCTGCAATGAAACAAGCAATGCCGGTCGCAAAGCCCACGACGATGACCAGGACGTATGATTTCTCCCGCTGCAAGGAACGCAAAGCTATCTTTAGGACTGGATTCCACACGGTTTAAGTGCCGCTAGATGAAGACGCTAATTTTTTAGCATATCTCTAAAAAATTAGCACCTATTTTTTAACAGCAGAGCATGGCTTGTTTGCCTGGCGCATACGAGGAACCGTTGCTTGAATAATCTTTTGGTTCTGCCTTGGGCGGGAAAAATGGGTCACCGAAAAAACAAACCGGCTATTCAGCGAACAGCCGGCTAAACCCATGGACAAGTCAATGGCGTTGATTAAGGCGTACGGGTTTGCGTAGCTTGATTGCGATTAGCCATCTTGAAATGACTAAGTATTATTCGGAACTCTAGTTAAGTGTCGCATTATGTTGATCTATTCATAATGCAGCGATTCAATCGGGTTGGCCATTGCTGTCCGATAAGACTGAGCAGTCATGGTGACGAATGCAAGGCTCATGGAAACTGCTGCAGCAACAAGAAACACCAGAGGATTGATGTCTATGCGATAGTAGAAAACTTCCAACCATTGGGACATGGCTATAAATGATAAAAATGCGGCGACAATTGATGCAGCCGCAACGATGAGAATCATGTGACGGAATAGCATCAGAATTATTCTAGAGACACTCGCACCCAGCACTTTACGGATTCCAATCTCTTTGGCACGTTGGCCGGTGCTGATAGCCGCGAGTCCAAACACGCCCAGACAAGAGACGAATACACAGATAGAAGCGAAAACACCTACCAAACCGAGTTGATTCTGCTGATCCGTGTATTGTGCATCCAGAGATCCGTCCAGAAAGGTGTACTCAAACGGGCGGCTTGGATCAAAACTCTCAAAAACCTCCTGCAGAAACTGAATCGTTTGCTGCTGGTTAGCCTCGTCAATACTGATTATTAAATTGCGGCCAAGGGTCGATCGACTTTCCTCTGGAATGAAATTAAGTATCCGATCATTAATCTCAGGGAGGAGAATGTAAGGCTCCACCTGGCGAGTCAGACCATGGAAGTTGAAGTCGGATACCACACCAATAACTGTAAGATCTCCAGAAAAATCTGAAATCGTCTTGCCAACTGGTATGTCCCACTCCATAGCTCTGACCACAGCCTCATTCACCAGAACAGAATTTTTAAAGTTTCCGCCATCGAAGTCTCTGCCTTCGCTTATATTCATCCCAAGCACTTCTACATAATTTTCACCGACCATGTTGTTGTAGAACTGCCTGTTCATCATAGACCCTTCGTTGCCTTCCACGCTGAACACCCGGCGGCTGCCCGGTGTAATCCCATCGGGGGAATCTGTGTCAGCCACACCAAGCACACTATTGTGTTGAGTCAGTTCGGCCTTAATGGCTGGAATTGAACGAATGACTTCTTCACCAACTATGCGAACTACGATCTTATTGTCTTTTTCAAACCCTAAAGGCTTTTCATTAACGAACTGCATTTGCGAGTACATAATTAAGGCACTTGATATCACTGTCATTGAAAAAGCGAACTGAATCGACACTAATCCATGGCGTATAGATGTGGAACCAAAAGACCTATTTGCCGTGCCCTTCAGACTTGAGACAGTCTGGAATGAAGAAAGATAAAGTGCCGGATACAATCCGGAAACTATGCCCACTACTAACAAAGAACCTATTAGTACCGTTAGTCCATTGGATGTGAACAGATTGCCAACTTCTAGTTCAACTCCCAACAGATCGGGCAGGGATGTAGCACTGACCAATACTTCAGCAATAAGTAATCCCAGGAAATATGCCAGGGTTACGAAGAACAGAGATTCACAGAGAAACTGAATGACAAGCTGAGCTTTCCTTGCACCAAGAGTTTTCCGTACTCCTACTTCCCTGCTTCGCCTGATCGATCTTGCTACAGAAAGGTTGATGTAGTTAAAACAGGCAATCAGAAGAACAAAGAAAGCTACACCTACAAGCGTATAGACGAAGTAGGGGTTCCCGCGGTTTGCGATATCGGCTTCTGCAGTAGAGTAGAGATGAATATTAGCCAGAGGCTCGAGTATTAGCTCGCTTCCTAAGGGTGGGTTATTCGATTGTTGGTCCAGGTATCGGTCCCAGAATGTTTCTGACATCTCAGGGAATGCAGCCAGATCGAAATCATCCGACATTCGAAGGTAGGTGTAGGCGTTATTGACCCCCAATCTGAATTGCAATGACTGGTCCGCGAAACTCTGATCGCGGTTTTGGAAAGAGATCAGAGCGCTGGGGCGAATGTGGCTGTTTGAGGGAAGATCCTGATAGATCAGAGTGACCCGGAGGTTGAATCCATCAGCCTGAAGCACCTTTCCCAATGCAGGCTCCGTGCCCCAATATGTTTCGGCAAAGGATTGTGAAATGGCGATGGAATCAGGGCCGGCAAGCGCTGTCGCTGGATCACCTCCGATCACGGCGAAAGTGAAGAACTGAAAGACTTCAGCATCTGCAAAGTACACGTCTCTCCAGGAAATAGCCGCACTTTCGTCACGCAACATGATTTCGCCATTCGAGACTCTCTTCAGTCTAATAGCGCTTTCGATTTGAGGGTAGTCTTGCTCCAGCAATGGCGCAATTTCCTCTGACGTGACGGCCATGTGACTGAATACACCACGATCCTGTTGATCCCGGACAACGCGAAATATTCGATCAAAATTACTATTGTGTTGGTCATAGCTTAGTTCGTGTTGTACGTAGAGACCAATAACAACACAGCAGCCAATGCCTATGGAAAGACCCAAGGTGTTTATCAATGCATAGACTTTCTCACGATAGAGGAGTCTGAGCGCAGTTTTGATGAGGTTTATCCACATAGTTCCATTACCCTTTGCAGCAGGAGAATTTACATCGCACAGGCTTCAAGCTGCCTGACCATGCCAGATCTCACTCACGCGAGATACTCTCCACTGGTTTTTCACTGCCGCCTGGCTGATTGGGGTCTTACCATCTTGTAACTCTTTTCTTAATTAGACGAATAAAACAAGTCATCGGTTGACCATATTCGTGCAACGCATGTGCCAAACCAGTAATGGCGGCATTGCAGTAGACTGGGCAGTTGAGGAGTTTTTGCTGTCATTAGCGTACCAAAATGAAACACGCCGGTGTTTCGAAGCGGCACAAGGGAGAGCGAACCGATTTCCCGTGGTTTGGCACTAAGGGATGTTACTTAAAGGCATCCAGGCGAAGCTGCTCAAGGATTTTACTGACTAATTCTTCCGGTGGTGCCGTTACATCGAATGGCTCACCCAGACCACCATTGTTACTTTCAAACAAGAGAGTTCTTTCTTTTCGCACCGTCTCTTGCTCAAACTCCTGCTCATCGATAGCCCGTGCGCGGCCTCTTCGCTCGATACGACGCAGATTCTCTTCCAGCGGCAGCGTAAGCAATAAGCAATGGAATTCAGCGTCCGGTTCGATTTCGAGTAATCTTTGGCGCAGGTCGGCCAACTCCTCATGCGTGCGCCATAAGTGATCGATTACGAAATGGCGGTAACCAAAGTGTCGGTGGTGGGTAACCAAAAAGGCAATCGTGGAATGCAGGTATTCCAGCAGATTTGAAGGTGGCGGGTTGCTCGCTACCAGATGGTCGCCGTTCAACATCACGCAACGGTTAATGCTCTCAGTCAAAGCTTCAGCGAGCGTTGATTTACCAATACCGAGTGGCCCATTAAGAACAATAAACATTTGTGAATCCCGGACTAATGCAGTGACCCGTTTGTGGAAGCCTGTTCTCAGTTACTGCCATCTCAAATATTAGTATTACGAAAATAGGCGTTATAACTCAGAAAGAGACCGATCAGGAGAAAGGCTCCCTCGACCAGAATGACAGAAATACTGTTAGGGTCGATGTTCTCCACATAAGCATGTGGCATTAACATACGCATAAATCCCAACGCAAGCGACAGCCAGCCAACCAATGTTAAAACAACCGTCCAATCATACCGCCAGCGATTATGTGCCCTGATGATACTCAGCCCGCCCACAAACATGAGCACGCCAGACACGTATACCACCGGTGGAATCTGGGCGTCATACAGGTTCGGATTGATGTATGGATTTTCTGTCAGGATCATCGCAACAAGGGCCGGCCCCACTATTGCGGCAATCTGTTTACTATTGCTCATGATGTTCAGTTCAAGGTTACGAAAAAACCGGAAACGAAGTTACTGGAATGCGAGTATATCTTGCTCAAGTGCACATCTGCTTTCACAGCAACGGACTCAACTTGATTTTGCGTACAATTCGGCACAATCGTCTTCGAAGATAGGAATAAAACTATCCGGGTGGGGCCGAACACGGTAGTTGTCGGTCTCATCCCCAAAAACTACGCGCCCTGCGGCATCGAGTGCTATGACCGTTGCCATGGTTGTGTCGGCCGGGTAACCCTTCAGCCCGGGCGGTGCCCCACCGATGTCTTCGATAGATAAAGTCTTGGCTGCGCGCAAATCATGGTCATGCAAGATTTCAAAGTGGCCAGGAAGACTGAGTTTCTCCACCAATTCTCTAGATTTCTCTATGCCCTGGTTCGAAATGAATTTTACTTGGACCAATGCATCGCCAAGCTGTTCCGCATGGATTAGTAGCTCTCTCAATTGCGCCATGCAGAGGGGGCACCAGTTGCCTCGGAAGAATACCAACAAGGTCTTCGAGCCGACAAAGTCTTCGGTTGAGACACGTGCGCCTTCGAGTGTTTCAAAAACAAGCACCGGAAGCGGCTGGCCGAGTACAATAGAGCTACTCTTTCCACGCCTGTACTTCGAGTAAACGAACACGTACCACTGTAGCCCGAGAAAGCTCAATAAAGCAGTCACAAAAGGCCATGGTTCAGATGCGGACACAACAACGCCGATGATCGTGACAATCTGCACAGGAAGCAATCGCGAAGAGGTTCGCGGAGCACCGCCCATCGCTACAAACACTGCCATGTAAAGTGGCAGCGCGGCAGAAGCCAGGAAAGCACCGTGCCATGCTTCGTCTCCATTCGACCATAGAAGCCGATGGAATGAGTAGATGGTCAAGCCGACCATCATCAGCGTGACGGGGAAAATGAATTTCTGTTTGAGTTGCATAAGTATGGTTCCTTTAGTTAGAAGCTGCGGCCGATACTCAGACCCACGGCAGCCTGGTTCCGACTGCCTTCTTCATTGACCACAGGGCTGTCGGAGGCGTCTCCGATCAACCGGCCATAACTCACTAAACCGGTAACGAACCAGTTATTGTTGAACATGAAAAGGCTGTTGACCCTAAGGCCGACTTTATTGGCACCACTCCCTGCAGCAAAGGGTTGGAGCGACGTCTCGATATCTTTGGGTACGGAGAAGTAAGTCTTGGCGAAATCGTCATCGACGTAGTCTACGAAGGCGTTGACGCTAACCTGAAGCCGGGAACTAAAACTGTGCCCGACACCAATGGAGGAGGTTGAGCGCAACCCGTCATGATTATTCGTGACATCGAACAAAATCTGCTGGCCCACGGTCAGTTGTGTGCGACCGTTCTTGCCTATTGGCAATGTGTAGGCGGCGAAGCCTCCGATTTCGACGGCCGTGTCGACTTCCGGCAGTGAAGCGATTACGTCGCTTTCAACATTGTCACTGCGGTTCAAGGTAACTCCGAGAGCAGGCCCGAAGGCAAAACGACCCGAATTAATTATGTTGACACGAAACCCCGTGCCGTTGGCCTCGATGTAACGCTTGTCTTTGTAAACGCGGCCGGCGAGAAGGGGCACGACTCGAGACTCTTCGGATCCAATGAACTCTGGAACCAATGCCGCACCCAGGGCTAAGAAACTTTCGGGTTGATCCTGTGTATGGTCATCAGCCTGCGAGCTTTCCATCGAGATTACCGCAGCAATGGCTACACCAGCGACGACATAGCGGCATTTTATCTTGCCTATCCGGCAGAAGTTCCGCCCGGCCTGTCCCAAGCGGCCCTTGTGGCAATACAGAACTGTCATAAAGGGGCCTCCGCCTCACTGTGTCTGTGAGGCGGATAGTGGCGGAGTCAGGCCGACGGCGCATCGGGGAGACACCCCTAATTCTTCAGAGACGTACCCCTATTTTTGCTTCCGTGGGTTAAATCCTGCCTAGAAGTAATCGCCCGGCTCCAGGAGACCGCGCTTGCGCGCTACTGCGGCCGCTTCCTGTCGTGTCGCGACGTCCAACCGGGCCATGACCGCCGAGACGTGATGCTCTGCGGTCTTTGCAGAGATGTAGAGTCGATCGGCGATTTCGGGATTGCTGAGTCCGTCGCTAATCAGGTTTAACACTTGCGCCTGTCGGCGCGTCAGACCAGCCGGATGAGCTCGCGTGCCAGGACTGGGGCCACGCGGGATTGCTTGAATGCCAGCAGCACGCATCTTTTGACGCAAACGCCGAGCGGCAGGTTCGGCGCCAAGACGGTCGAAGATGGCCAACGCCTGGCGTTGCCCCATCTCATCACCAGCGCTGAGAGCAAGCGCTTCTTCGTAGGGACGCCCGGCCGCGCGCCAATCTCTCGCTGCATCGCTCCACTGACCCAAACAATGCTGCGCAAACGGCGCGGGCAAGTCATCGCAGTCTGGAACCGACTCGCCCAGTTCATTCAACCAGATTGCCGATTCAGAAACGAACCATGGAGCGTTAGCCTCGATTGCCAGTGCATGCTGGTCACGTAATCGCTCTGCAACGCAAGCCTCCGACACATTGCCTAAATAAGCACATTCCGCGTCGAGGATTGCGATATACATGCTGTGTTGTAGCTCACCCAGAGCTTGCACTAGCCGGCGTGCATCCTCGAGTGGCTCTTCGAAATCCGGTTCGCCACGACGTATACGCAGACGGGCCAGCGCTACCAGTCCGGAAAAGCGGAAGATACCAGTTACACGCGCCCAACCACATATCTCTTCGGCGTCGCGGGCGGCTTCGTTCCAGGCGCCGCGATCAATGTAGATCATTGCACGTAAACCGCGT
>JANQJM010000111.1 GCA_028281635.1 Pseudomonadales bacterium
CGATCATTCTTGCGTCGAATTTCACGTTTTTCCACCAACAAGATGTTTAGTGGATCATTGGCAAACGCGAGTTTTTTGTCCGGCATCCAGCGATCACCACCGTGGGTGTGCGCATACATAAGGGGGATTACATGATCGATATCGATCTGTACCGCCACTGTGAAGGTTTTACCGGTATATTCGTCTACCCATTCACCAGTGCGTACCACGCAGTTACGAGGATTGGTGTATTTTACTTCTGTTCTGCTGGTCAGTATCAGCATTTCCTGACGAGTGGACTGACAGTCCTCATCGAAGTCCTCTTCGAATGACCAATCATCTGGATTGTAGAATCTTTCTCTCCGGCGGTAGTCCGTTAGTAAACTATCCCTGCCAGTGCGTCCTATGCTGAATGTGTCCGGCATTTCGCAGCCACTCATGTGGCAGTGATAGGAAGGCCCCATATAGTGGCCACCGTTAATATCGAGGCTGCCCGGATGTGCCGCAACCAGAGTGGAAAACAGTGCAACCAGCAGTGTCACTGCAGGGGCTGCTATGTGGGCTGCCTGGGGAATCTTCATCTTATTCCTCCTGCCATGAAGGCTATTTTAATCAGCTTAAGCAATTAACAAGGAGAGGTCGATGGCTCGACAGTTCTTGGTCAGAGCACCGACCGATATATAGTCTACGCCAGTTTCCGCGATTGAGACCAGAGTCTCCTCGTCAATACCACCCGACGCTTCGAGCTTGGCTTGACCATCGTTGCGTTCTACTGCCAGAGATAGCGCTTGCAGCGCAAAATTATCCAGCATCACGATATCAGCTTTAGCTGCAAGAGCTTGATCGAGTTCTTCCAGGTTGGTTACTTCAACCTCGACCGGTTTATCAGGATGCAGCTTACGAGCTGCCGTTATTGCTGCCTGAATTCCACCACAGGCGGCGATGTGATTTTCCTTAATCAGGAAAGCATCAAACAGGCCCATGCGATGGTTAGTGCCGCCACCGACTCGTACAGCGTATTTCTGCGCCGTTCTTAGTCCCGGCAGGGTTTTTCGTGTGTCTAAGATGGAAACATTGGTATGGCGGACACTCTTTACCAAGCTTTGGGTCTGAGTCGCTGTTGCGCTGAGGGTCTGCAAAAAATTCAAGGCAGTACGTTCACCAGTCATAATTGTGCGGGCTGAACCCTTGAGCTGGAGCAGCGTTTGCCCTGAAGAAAAACCCTGTCCTTCTTCTAACTGCCAGGCCAATTCAATGTTGGAATCCAACTGTTTAAATACTGCTTCTGCCCAGGGAGAGCCACAAAGCACGCCGCTTTCTTTCGCGACAATTATTGCCGCTATGGTAGTGTTTTCCGGTATGAGCTGGGCCGTAATATCGCCACTGCCCATGTCTTCATCTAAAGCTTGCTTGACGATATCGGCAAGATCCTTCGGTGGGGCAGTATCTGACATCTATTCTTATATTTGCCGGAGAGTGAGTGTTGTACCACGTTGCGTAAACTCGACCTGTCTCAGGGCGCTCATACCCAACAGAATTGTCTCGCCACCCATGCTGGGGGTAATGCTGGCGCTAACGTCAGTAAGGACAATGTTTCCCAGCACCAACTCATCGACTTGAGTTGCAAAAACAGTAATCACACCATTTGCAGTACTGGCACGGCCGGCAATTCCTTCCCGCAGTCCAGCTTTACGAGCAACTTCGGCTGGAATCGCAACATCGGTGGCACCGGTGTCGAGCAGAAAAGTGACAGGTACATTGTTGATCTCACCACTGGCGACATAGTGCCCTTGTCTGTTGCGTTCAAGCACCACTTCACGAATGCCAGCTTCAGTCTCTCGATAATCTGGAGACTGATTGGGGTTGGTTTGATGTTCCAACCAACCATCGAAATACAGGGTAAGCGCAGCAAGACCGAGAGCAAAACAGGCGATTAACATGCCCTGACCGAGATGCTTTCCGGGAGCGTGACCGCGATTATTATCCATGTGCTGAATTATGTCCCATGACGAATTGATCTGAAAGATGTGACCGGGTTCTCGAAAATCAACCACAGAATTTTGTCTAAGTTACTGTTAATAAAACAAATTGCCCTTATAAGTTGGGCTTGTGAACCAGTTCAATTCCACACTCTGTAGGCAATGATATAACCCATTGAAATCTTGTGATTAATTACTGAGCCCGCGGTTCTCCGCGGTGCCTTGAGCTTAGCGAAAATGGCTAGCATATCGGAGATAAAACAACTAACTGTATCAGAGCGAGACGATACCGTATTGCTTGAAAAAGTACGGTGGTCTATACGTCAGCGCTTACGCAAACAGATGCAGCTACTGAGCGCGGACTTGTTCGATGCGGCCGATGATTTTATTTTTTCCAGCGGACAGCAAGGGCAATTCGGTGAGCATTGTAACTACCTTACGGCAATGCGTGAGTTGCGCGCGAAACAAAAGCTGTTTGAAGAGAACCTGCTGGAAACCTGCATTCAATCAATAAAATCTTCCTATAGAGATAAAAATAGTGCCGCCAGTGAAACTGCAATTGGAGATTGTGCTACCAATGGAGGGGTTTTCGAGCAGGTTGAAGTGGATTTAGCGATGCAGTCAATGCGTCGCAAAGCTGGCAAGCTTTACTCATCAGTTATAAAACAAATCGATGCTATCCAGTTACGCCTTGGTCATACAGGCCAGGCATTGGTTATCGATCCCGCAAATTTGCTGAAGGCAATGCTTGAAGGTTTTCAACAGGCTCACCAGCAACTTGCTGTTCCCCTCGATGTGCGTCTGGTATTTTTAAAACTTTTCGAACAACACTTTCTCATGAAACTGGAGAAGGTGTTTCTCGATATCGTTTCGATTCTAAACAATCTGCACAACTCCGCGTTTGTGGACAAACTGTATTCATCATCTTCCAGTTTCAATGTGTCTTCGGCCAAAACCAGACTTGGGCACCGTGAAAATTTATCGGCAAGGGCAGAGAATGAGACACAGGATACCGATATTGCAGCAACTATTGATCAACTCATTGACAGGGCTTGTGCTGCAAGCGACTTACCAGAATTTGCAGAACACTTGATTCGCAAACCGTGGCGTGAGGTGTTCCTGGTGATTGGAGCTAACAAAGGCAGTGATAGTCCAGAATGGTTGGAGGCAAAACATACTCTAGCCCTGTTGCTATCAGTGCTTGGAAATGGGGCAAGGATTTCAATCACTGAATGTGCGCAACTTACCGAACAAATTCGCCGCGGATTTACGTTGATTCAACTTGCCGAAACTGAACAGTCAGAAATTTTAGCTCAGTTGGAGTCATTTCTAGAATCGGTTGATTCGAAAGCATTAAACGAGGCCAATGATTCTGTTTGTGAGGACAAGACAGTTATCATTGGAGAGGCAGTGGAAGAGAATATCACTCTGGAAGCCTCAATTAGTCCGACTGGCGAGGAAATACTGGATCAAGAAGATCTGGACGATCTGGCGAAACTCCTCGGTGGTGAAGATGAGTTAGCATCTAAAAACGATCAATACAATGAACTCTCGGAATTACTGCCGCTGATAGATTCCCTGGCTGATGAAGTTACCGTGCACCTTTTGCTCGATGGCAAGTACGAAGAGTGTTTGCTAAATCGAAACATCTCCGATCCCGCCGCTTACACAATCAGTAAGGCCAACGGAAACCACTGCCTGAGTCGCAGCCGACTAGGCCTCGCCATTGCACTACGTAATGGCGAGCTAAGAATCTCTAAATCTGGCTTCGATTCGGCTGCGCGCATGCAGACCATTGTTGATTCTTCCCAGCAGGTTCGACATTAGATTCTATTGGTCTTGCAATTTCATATAGCAATAGATCCAAAACTGCACTAGCCATAGTGTCAGTGGACACAAAAATCCTATCCTGCCTGTGAGTCAGACTGGTTCCGACTGTCTGGCTAATTGACCTCTATGGCTGTGGTACTATCCCAGCCCAAATTTATCGGCAGAAGTACAGAACAGCGAGCCAACAATAATGCGCATTGAGCAACATAAGCTGATGGAAGCGCAGTTTATTGCGTCACCTAATCACAGCGAGCGTCCGGATGGTGTTGACATTGATTTGCTGGTGATCCACAACATTAGTCTGCCGCCGGGGGAGTTCGGTACTGGTTGCATCACAGAGTTGTTTTGCAATGAACTGGATTGTACTGCACATCCTTATTTCTCTGATCTCGCTGGCTTGCGGGTGTCGGCTCATTTACTAATAGAACGAGATGGGAATCTCATTCAGTTTGTGCCATTTGATCGTAAAGCCTGGCACGCTGGGGAGTCCGACTACAGGGGCAGGAAGAATTGCAATGAGTTCTCTATCGGTGTTGAGCTGGAAGGCACCGATGTGGAACAGTTCACCGATCATCAGTACCAATGCCTCGCCGCTGTCACGCAAGCGTTGCAGCAGCAGTATCCTGGTTTGACTGCCGATCGGATCGTAGGCCATAGTGATATCGCGCCGCAGCGGAAAACAGATCCGGGGCCTTGCTTCGATTGGTCGCGATATCGTAGTGCTCTCTAGCCTGGTAAGGCCGGGAAGCGCGAAGAAACTGGCAATCTCAGCGACAACTGGGGCAAACTAGTCATACTTAAATACGAGCTGACAACAGAAATCTAACCACCATGAAATTCCTCGTCATACTTATCTGTCTGACCATAAATTATCTGTGGCTCAAAGACTTTGATCGTTTCGATGATGGGTGGTTCTTTCGATTCCGTCGTCGTATGGAAGAGTTGGTTGGGTCTAACATGAACGGATCACAAATAGCTGGATTGGCCCCGCTGCTATTCATTTACGGCATCCCCTTACTCAGTTTGGCCATCTTGCTCTTGTTTCTTAGAGACGCAGCATTTGGTCTGCCAACTATGTTGCTGCATATACTTGTGCTGCTTATAGCATTCGACCGAACTCAACCAGGCAATATCGTGAAGTGTTTCTTGCAGAGATGGCGGGAACAAGATTCTGAAGCTTGTATTCACTACTTGAGCATGGAGATGTGGGTTCCTGAAGACAAAGACTTGCAGAACGAGAAGGAGCTAAGTGAATTCTTCAAAGAGCAACTAATCTATCGCTGTTTCGAAAAAATGTTCGTTATGTTTTTCTGGTACATGTTGACCGGTCCCCTGGGAATCATGTTCTGTTACATCAGTTATCAGTTAAGAGATACTCAACACGAAAATCAGGCCGAGATTGAGGGGGTGCTGGTATCTAATACTATTCATCTGCTGGAGTGGGTGCCGCTGCGGCTGTTAGCTATAACGTTTTCATTGGCCGGGAATTTCGTCAGGTGTTTCGACAACCTTAAGAAGACGTTCTGGTCGTTTGCTAATGAAACAGAAGCATCCGTGCGACTGTACAGCTATGCTGGTTGCGCCTTGAGTGGTGTGCAAAATAACGGCGCCGAGGACTCTGAAGAGACCGCTAAACCGGATTGGCGCAAGTCGCAAGAAAGAGAAATAGAGGATATTCAGGCACTGCTGGAACGCAGTCAGGCGATTTGGCTTGCGGTACTGGCGCTGATTACCATTTTTGGCCTGCAGGCTGGCTGATGTGTCGCTGCATATGAGGCTTGAAGACGAGTTTGGGCCTATTGGACTCAATTGTCCTGGATTACTTTTGTAGTATTTAGCCGGCGCATGTTGGCAGCAGGGGATTGGAATCTTAAAAGACGCCAGCAAAAGTGGGCTAAGCTACTAAAAATAAAAGAGAAAACTTAAGCGGCTTAGAATCGAATAGGGTTCTGGCTTATGTAGTAATACTACAAATTGAACAATATCGTCATGGAAATAGGGCGGCAGTTAGCTTAAAATGCGCGCCACTTTGTAATTAATTTACATACCGCATGGACTGGACCAGTGATCCTGGCGGCAGACGGGCTAAACATGACTCAACAAAATGACATCAACCCTGACGAAACCAAAGAATGGCTTGATGCCCTGCAATCAGTAATCGATGAAGAAGGGGTAGAGCGCGCACACTACCTCATAGGCAAACTCAACGATAGCGCCATCCGAACCGGCCGCTACGTTCCTATCACCTCTGTAGTCACTCCCTACTGCAATACGATTTCTCCGTTGGATGAAGAGCGTATGCCCGGCGACATGTTCATGGAACGTCAAATACGCGGCATCATTCGTTGGAATGCGCTTGCCATGGTCATGCGTGCAAATATTCGTAACTCAAGCATCGGTGGACACATCTCAACCTTCGCTTCTTCTGCGACTCTTTACGATGTGGGATTTAACTATTTTTTCCGAGGCCCCAGTGAGAAACATGAAGGGGATCTGATTTATTACCAGGGTCATTCATCACCAGGAATCTATGCCCGTTCCTATGTTGAAGGTCGGATGGATGAAACCCAATTGGATAATTTTCGCCAGGAAGTAAATGGCAATGGGCTGTCTTCCTACCCACACCCATGGTTAATGCCTGACTATTGGCAGTTTCCTACCGTATCAATGGGGCTGGGTCCGATCCAGGCGATATATCAAGCCCATCTGATGAAGTATCTGCATAATCGTGGATTGATGGATAACTCAGATCGAAAGATCTGGGCATTTCTAGGTGACGGCGAAATGGATGAGCCCGAGTCACTGGGTGCCATCGGTAAGGCGGGCCGGGAGCATCTCGACAATCTGATCTTTGTAATCAATTGTAATCTGCAGCGACTCGACGGCCCGGTGCGCGGTAATGGCAAGATCATCCAGGAACTGGAGGGAGTCTTCCGTGGAGCTGGTTGGAATGTCATCAAGGTAATCTGGGGCAGGCATTGGGATCCGCTGTTCCAGGCTGACAAGGACGGCTTGTTGCAGGAGCGCATGGATGAGGTGGTCGACGGCGAGTTTCAAAATTATGCGAGTCGAGGTGGGGAATACACGCGCGAACATTTTTTTGGGAAAAACCCTGAATTACTGAAGATGGTTGAGCATCTCTCAGATGCCGACATCATGGCCCTGAATCGTGGGGGACATGACCCCTATAAAGTTTATGCTGCTTATGCACAAGCAGTTAAGTCCAATGGCAAGCCGACAGTGATACTCGCCAAGACTGTTAAAGGCTACGCTTTCGGTGGTGCAGCTGAGGCGCAAAACGCTACCCATTCGGTGAAGAAACTGGATATCGAATCGCTGAAGGGATTCCGCGACAGATTTGGTATTCCCATTGAAGACAGCAAATTGGAAGAAGTTCCGTACTATCGTCCCGCTGAAGACAGTTTAGAGTTGCGCTACATGCGCAAGATGCGTGAGCCGCTGGGTGCGCCATTACCACAACGCCGCTCGGAATCTGTACCGCTGAAAGTGCCTTCATTGGATGCGTTTGAAGCGCAGATCAAAGGCAGTGGCGAACGAGAGCTCTCCACCACAATGGCCTTCGTGCGCATGCTTAGCGTTCTTTGCAAAGATAAAGAGATCGGTGAGCGCGTTGTGCCTATCGTGCCAGATGAAGCCCGTACATTTGGAATGGAAGGCATGTTCCGACAGATGGGAATCTACTCGGCGGTAG
>JANQJM010000140.1 GCA_028281635.1 Pseudomonadales bacterium
ACAGCGTCCAGCGAATAGCCGTCACCCCTCGCCAGCCTAGCTGATGTCTGCCCCAGAGCAGCACAGCGAATACGATCCAGGCGAGAATTGAGAAGAAAGTCTTGTGAATGACACCATCTCGACCCCAGATGTCTCCGACGAACAGAAACCCGGCAATGATTCCCACTGAGAGCAGTAGCTGGCCTATCCAGACCAGTTCGAAAAGAAAGGTCTCCATGTCCTGCAGTGCCGGTAGTCTGCGCACAATGCCTCCGGCGTGGCCGTGCTTTAGTTGATAGTTCTGGTAGGCGAGCAAGCCAGCCTGCGCGGCAGCGATGGTAATGAAGCTGTATGCCAGAATTGAAAACAGAACGTGACTCGCCAGGCCACCACTGAGACTGGTTGGTGGTAGCGCGCTGGAAGTGGTCAGCGAAACAACAATGGTTACGATGGCTAATGGAAACAGACCAAGAAAAAGATTATCCAGCGGTTTCCGAATACTGGAGATAAGCACCAGGAGTGAGATAGAGACAGCGATCAAAGTGCTGATCTCAACGATGCCAAAATGGTAGCCGTTGGCAGTGCGGATGACTCCAAGGGCCGAAATGCCATGGGCAAGCACAGCCAATGCACTGAAGCTGAATACCAAGCGCCTGGTTTCTTTATTCGTGGCGAAGTTAACTAGCTGAAAGCCGAGGCCGGTCAGATAGAAAACTACCGCAAAAATGCCCGATATAAGAGTGAGTTGCATGTATAGAGCTTAGGAAAAAACTAGTTAAAGTTTCGCATATGTCCCGGAGTGGTTGAAGTGCTTTTTAAGCAAAGGTCGATTTGGCTATAATTCGCTCTCTCTTCTTTAATTCCAGATCAGCGGACCAACTCCAGCGTGTTTGAAAATCTCACAGAACGATTAAGCGGTACGTTCCGAAAACTCTCCGGAAAGTCCACCCTCACCGAAAGCAATATTCAGGACGCCTTGCGAGAAGTTCGCCGGGCCTTGCTTGAGGCTGATGTTGCCCTTTCAGTAGTCAAGGACTTTATCGATCGAGTAAGTAACCGCGCTGTCGGACAGGAAGTATCCAAGAGTCTTACACCAGGTCAGGCATTCATCAAAATCGTTCAGGCTGAGATGGAAGCCATCATGGGCTCAGCCAATGCAGAGCTCGACCTCAAGGCAACTCCTCCTGCGATTGTGTTAATGGCAGGCTTGCAAGGTGCTGGTAAGACCACGACTGTGGCCAAGCTTTCCCATTGGCTGAAAAACGAAGCCCAGAAATCAGTAATGGTGGTTAGTGCCGATGTGTATCGACCTGCTGCTATTCAACAATTGCAAACGCTGGCTACGGAAGTTGATGTTGAGTTCTTCGCCAGCGAGTCAGATCAATCTCCTGAAAGCATCGCTGCCGCTGCATTGGCCGAGGCCAGGAAAAAGTTCGTCGACGTGTTGATTGTGGATACTGCAGGTCGTCTCGCCATCGATGAAGAAATGATGAACGAGATTAGAAGTCTGCATTCACAATTGAATCCGGTAGAAACCCTGTTCGTGGTCGATGCCATGACCGGTCAGGATGCAGCGGTAACGGCTAAAGCGTTCAATGATGCCTTGCCACTTACCGGCGTGGTGCTGACCAAGGCAGATGGTGATGCCCGCGGAGGTGCTGCACTCTCGGTACGCCATGTTACTGGCAAACCAATCAAGTTTATCGGTATGGGTGAGAAGCCCGATGCCCTGGAACCGTTTTATCCAGACCGAATTGCGTCACGCATCCTTGGTATGGGGGATGTGTTATCTCTGATTGAAGAAGCAGAGAAGAAAGTTGATAAACAGAAGGCTGAAAAATTTGCCCGTAAAATCAAGAAGGGCAAAGGCTTCGATCTGGAGGACTTCAAAGAGCAGCTGCAGCAGATGCAAAACATGGGTGGTGTTTCCAACATAATGGATAAGCTGCCTGGTATGGGAGCGCTACCACCAGGTGCAGCCCAGATGGTAGACGACTCTCAGTTTCGACGTATGGAAGCGATCATCAATTCCATGACCTTAAGGGAGCGGGTAAACCCTGACATCCTCAATGGATCGCGCAAGCGGCGCATTACTCAGGGTTCGGGTACCCAAATCCAGGATTTGAATCGTTTGCTTAAACAGCACAAGCAGATGCAGAAAGTCATGAAGAAGATGAAGGGTGGGAATATGGCCAATATGATGCGTGGCCTTGGCGGGATGCAAGGTGCCCCTGGCGCGGGCGGAATGCCTGGCATGCCACCTGGAAGAAAACTTCCCCGATTTCGCTAATTTATGCAGCTCGTGGGATTCGCCTTTGTACCGCTAACCCCGCGAATTCTCTACATTTTGGCCCATTCCGAGCTTCCAATACCGGAGCAATTGACATAGAATACCCGCCTTTTTATCCGGGGCTCCTTCGTGGCCGCTCAAAGCGCGCGTAAGTCCTTGGAAAATCAAAGAATTTTATTAGGAACAAATTTATGGTCACGATTCGATTGTCTCGTGGTGGTGCCAAAAAGCGACCCTTCTATCACATTACAGTAAGTGATAGTCGTCGCGCCCGTGATGGACGTTTCATCGAGCGTATCGGTTTCTTTAATCCAGGAGCCCGCGGCCAGGAAGAACGCCTGCGTCTGGACCTGGCTCGTATGGACTACTGGAAGTCGCAAGGTGCGCAGCTTAGTCCTCGTGTCGCGAAACTAGCCAAAGGCGCAGCAGCTGCGGCTACAACTGAAGCTTAAGCTCGAACGTTACTGCAGCTATGAGTCATAGCGCAGTTACCGCAAGTAAACGGGTGGTCTTGGGCAAGTTAGGTAAGGCCCATGGGATTAAAGGCTGGTTGAAGCTCCACTCATACACAACACCACCCGAAAACATACTGCAATATTCAAATCTGCACGCTGAAATTGATGGTCAGGGACAGCCACTGCTGATAGACGACAGCAGGCAGCAAAAAGCTGGATTGCTCATCCATATAAAAGGAATAGACAATCCGGAAACAGCGCAGGAAATTACCGGCGCTGAAGTTTGGGTAGAAGATTCAGACTTGCCGTCTTTAGACGCTGGCGAGTTCTACTGGCATGAACTCGAAGGTTTGTCGGTAGTCAATGAACAAGGCTTGCTATTTGGCATTGTGGGTCAGCTCTTGGAAACGGGCGCAAACGATGTATTGGTGGTAAAACCCACGCAGGACAGCATCGATAAACGCGAGAGATTGATTCCGTATCTACGGGATTCAGTCATCAAAGAGGTAGACAAGGGCGCGGGCCGCATCACCATCGATTGGGATGCAAGCTATTTAGATTGAATGAGTGGCTGAGTCGATTGTTTTGGCTTAGTCAGGCAGGGGAGGAAATGAGGATGCACATTGGTGTTGTCACTCTGTTCCCCGAGATGTTTCAAGCCATCAGTGAGCATGGCATCAGTGGTAGAGCGGTAAGCACAGCACTGGTCGACCTGGATTTTTGGAATCCGAGAGACTTCACCACTGACAAGCATCGCACTGTAGATGACCGACCATTCGGTGGCGGTCCAGGGATGCTGATGAAGACCGAGCCGTTGCTGGCAGCGATTCGGCAAGCCCGCAGCGATTTGGCTGGGCAGGACGGCGACAGAGTGCATACAGTCTATCTGTCACCTCAGGGTAAGCGCTTGGATCACGCAAAAGTGATCGAACTAGCACGCTTACCCTCCTTGATACTGGTTTGTGGCCGCTATCAGGGTATTGATAGTCGCGTAGTCGAGACAGAAATCGATGAAGAGATTTCTCTCGGCGATTTCGTGCTAAGCGGCGGTGAGCTGGCTGCGATGGCAGTGGTAGACGCCCTGGTTCGTTTTCAACCAGGTGCGCTTGGCGATGAGGATTCAGCGCAAACTGACAGTTTCGCGAATGGACTACTGCATAGCCCGCAGTACACGAGGCCGCAGGAAATAGAAGATTTATCGATCCCACCGGTGTTAATTAGTGGAGATCACCAAGCCATTGAAAAGTGGCGGATGAAGCAAAGCCTGGGAAATACCTGGCTGAAGAGGCCAGATCTCTTGGAACAAGTGAAGCTCACGAGTGAGCAGGAAGATTTACTGAATCAATTTAAAGACGAGTATCAGTCAGAGACAAAAGATTAAGTACCAAGTGGCACACTTTTGGCAGAGTCGGCGGTTACTCAGGAGTCAGGAAAATGGGGAAAAACAAAATTATTCAACAGATCGAAACTGAACAGATGGCAAAAGAATTGCCCGAGTTTGGTCCCGGCGACACGGTGGTAGTCCAGGTAAAGATCAAAGAAGGTGATCGCGAGCGTCTGCAGGCGTTTGAAGGTGTGGTCATCGGTCGCCGCAATCGTGGGCTCAACAGCTCGTTCACAGTGCGCAAGATTTCCCATGGCGTGGGTGTTGAGCGTACTTTTCAATCCTACAGCCCATTAGTAGACAGCGTCACCTTGAAGCGTCGTGGTGATGTGCGTCAGGCCAAGCTCTACTACCTGCGTGAACTCACCGGTCGCGCGGCTAGAATTTCAGAGAAACTGGACAAAAAGGCGGCGGAGTAAGCTGGACCGAGTGAATGCTTCATTATTCGGAGATTCACCAGCAAGGAACAGCATTTTAAAATGAGAAGATCAGCTTGCTGGTCTTCTCATTTTTGTTTCTGCCGACATAAAAATGTAAGCTAGGGCGGAATTGAAGGGGGATTTTCCGGTCTATTTAAGCTAGATGGACTAACAACTTGGCCTAGGCAGCGGTCATGGAGAGAATTTCATGAAACTCATCAAGTTAGGAAACACCATAAGCAAAGTAATCGTCAGCTTGCTGCTCGTGGGCGGCCTGGCAACTGTCTTTGCCCAGGGTGGCTCGCAATCCCTGCGCGGAAAGCTGGAACAGGCAATTGAAGTGGCGTCTGGCAATCAGCTGGAAATTGTTGGCCTCAACCAAACAGCGCTGCCGACCATCTTCGAAGTTGAGTTGAATACCGGTGAAATTTTGTACAGCGACATCTCAGGCGACTATCTATTCGCCGGCGATATGTATGCCACGACCCCTAGCGGACTAATGAATCTCTCATCCAGCACCCGTCAGAAACGCGCGCTGGATAAAATCGCCAGTATCCCGGAAGAACAGATGATCGTTTTCTCGCCCGAGGAAGTGAAAGCCAGCATCACTGTATTTACCGATGTTGATTGTACGTATTGCCGTAAGCTGCATGGTGATATGAGCGATCTGATGGATCGAGGTATAGAAGTCCGTTATCTCGCCTACCCAAGAGGAGGAGAGGCCGCTGGTTCCTACGGTAAGATGATTTCGGTCTGGTGTTCGTCTGACCGCAAAGAATCCCTCACGCTTGCGAAAAACGATGAGCCTTTGCCTGAGATCACCTGTGACACCCCGGTGATGGACCACTATCTGATTGGCAACGAGCTCGGTATCAGCGGCACTCCAGCTCTGGTATTCGAAGATGGACGGGTCATTCCCGGCTATATGGACAGTGAGCGCCTGGCCGCCATGTTGGGCCTGAACTAGCCCGATTCTGCGTTCGGCCAAAGACGTTTTTCACCTCTATTTTCTTACCGTCATGCGCCCAGCCTGTACATGGCTGCAGCGCTCTATTTCTCTGCGTTATCGAGTATAATGCGCCGCTTGTTTTGCCACGTACGCAGCCAAAGGTCTTGATTTGTCAGCATCAGAAAATATTCGAATCGGTATTTGTGGATTGGGTACCGTCGGCGGAGGGACGCTGGAGTTGTTGCAATCCAACCGCGATGAGATCACTGCGCGTCTCGGCAAGGAAGTGGTCGTTACCCATGTCGCAACCAGAACCCCTAAACCCGATCTGACTGCAGAAATTCCAGCGACGGGCACAGACCTTCTGGCGTTAGCAAATGATCCTCAGGTCGACATAGTAGTAGAAACCATTGGTGGTTGTGAGCTTGCCTTTGATCTGGTTGCAGCTGCCTTGAAAAATGGCAAACACGTCGTTACGGCTAATAAGGCTCTTATTGCCGAGCGCGGTAATGAGTTATTTGCCATTGCCGATGAGCAGGGCGTGACACTCGCGTTTGAGAGCAGTGTTGCGGCAGGTATCCCAATCATCAAGGCCCTGCGAGAAGGGCTGGCCGCAAATGAAATTGACTGGCTGGCGGGTATTATCAACGGTACTGGCAACTTCATCATGACCGAGATGGCAGAGAAGCAACGCCAGTTTGCAGACGTACTAAAAGAAGCCCAGGCTCTAGGTTACGCCGAGGCCGATCCAACGTTTGACGTTGAAGGCATTGATGCTGCCCACAAACTTACCATCATGGCGTCCATCGCATTTGGTATCCCTTTGCAGTTTTCTAAAACCTATACGGAAGGGATCAGCCATATCACGCCAGAAGACATCAGTTATGCAGATGAGTTGGGTTATTGCATTAAACATCTGGGCATAGCGCAGCGCAGCGACAAGGGAGTTGAAATGCGCGTACATCCTACGCTGCTTGGCAAGTCGCGATTGTTGGCCAGTGTCAACGGGGTGGGCAATGCGGTTCTGGTGAGTGGCAACAAAGTAGGCTCTACAATGTATTACGGTCCCGGGGCAGGAGCAGAAGCTACTGCTTCCGCAGTCGTCGCAGACATCATTGATATAGCAAGGCAGCAAGCGGCCGGTGCGTCACAGCCGGTGTATCCAGGTCTCGGTTACCGAAATACCAGAAACGATTTATCTGTTCTGGCGATTGAAGATATCACTGCCGAATACTATTTACGCATTCCGGCGGTGGACAAAGTTGGTGTGATGGCCAAGATATCCAGCGTATTGCAAGCGCAGTCGATAAGCATTGAGGCTGTCATCCAGAAAGAACCCACCAGTGAGAGTGTACCGATTGTCATTCTGACGCATTCTGTCGTAGAGAAGAATCTCGATCAGGCCATTGCGGCGTTGGAAGCGCTTGACGAGGTGACTGGCAAAATCACACGCATTCGGGTGGAGCCATTTCATGGCGAAGCCGCTTAATCGTTGTCTTTCTCCAATCAACGAATGAGATACCATCAGTGAGATACATCAGCACAAGAGGTCAGGGCAAACCGCAGAGTTTTGAACAGGTCTTGCTGACAGGTTTGGCGCCGGATGGCGGTCTGTATGTGCCCGAGTCACTGCCGCAGATTAGTGCTGAACAAATGTCGGCATGGAAAACTTTGAGCTACCCGCAGCTGGCTCTCGAGATAGCCCAGTTATTCATTGGTGATGAAATTCCAACGGCCGCTTTAAATGCAATCATCGAAGACAGTTATCGGGATTTCGATCACCCCGATGTGGCTCCTCTGGTTGAACTCGATGATGGCGAATACATTCTCGAGTTGTTTCATGGGCCAACGCTGGCTTTTAAAGATTTTGCTCTGCAGGTTCTGGGGCGCTTGTTGGACTACGTGCTGAAGAAAAACCAGCAGCGAGTGGTGATTTTGGGAGCGACTTCCGGCGATACCGGATCGGCTGCCCTGGAAGGCTGCCGTCATTCAGATCATGTCGACATATTCATTCTGCACCCCTATCAGAGAGTGTCGGATGTGCAGCGGAAACAAATGACCACGGTGCCAGGCAGCAATGTATTCAACCTGGCAGTCGAGGGCAATTTTGACGACTGTCAGCGCCTGGTGAAAGCTGCTTTTGCCGATCAATCGTTCTTGCCAGCGGATCGGCAACTGGTGGCGGTGAACTCCATTAACTGGGCCCGCATCCTTATGCAGATCGTCTATTACTTCTCGGCAGCACTGAAACTGGGTGCACCACAGAAAGCAGTTTCGTTTTCTGTGCCTACCGGTAACTTCGGCGATATCTATGCAGGCTACCTGGCAAAGTGCATGGGCTTACCGGTGGACCGATTGATCGTCGCGACTAACAAGAATGACATCCTGCATCGGTTTATCGGGAACAACGAGTATTCGGTTACCGATCTAAGCAAGACCTATTCACCCAGCATGGACATTTTGGTGTCTTCGAACTTCGAGCGTTATCTGTTCGATCTGTTTGAGCGTGACGGCAATCAACTCGCTGATTTTATGCATGCCTTTGGCAAACAAACGCTGCATGTAAGTGATGAACAATGGCAGCAAGTGAAATCAGTATTCGACAGTGCCAGCGTGGACGACGAAACTACCTGTGAAGTGATCGCCAGGGTGAAGGCTGAAAACGACATGCTGCTGGATCCCCACACTGCGGTAGGCGTGCAATCGGCTCGCCTGTGTAAGGAGCAATCTACGGCTCCGATTATTACTCTGGCAACAGCGCATCCAGCAAAGTTCAGCGATGCAGTCACTGCTGCAGGTTTACCGGTGCCGGAATTGCCGCCTCACATGCAAGATTTGTTTGAGCGCGAGGAGCGTTATCAAGTGGTACCGGCAGAGTTGCAGGCGGTAACCAGATACATCACAGAGAATCTTTGAGGATTAGCCAGTTTCACTGCCCATGGTAAAACTGCAACGACGAACGCAAAACGAAGCTCTGGCTCTTCCCGATTCAATTCCTCCTCTGTTACAGCGCATTTACCGACAGCGCAAAGTCACGGCAGCGTCTGAGCTGGAACTTGGACTATCCAACCTGTTACTACCAACTAGCTTAAAGGGAATGGATGCGGCCTGTGCTCTCCTGGAAACTGCACTTACTGAGCAGCAGCGCATCTTGATTGTGTCAGATTTCGATGCGGATGGTGCCACCAGTTGCGCTTTAGCCCTGATCGCGTTGAGACAATTCGGCGCGCAGCAACTTGATTACATTGTGCCCAATCGCTTCGACTACGGTTACGGCCTCACTCCTGAAATCGTAGAACTGGCCAAGACCAGGCAACCCGATCTGATCATAACAGTAGACAATGGTATCTCCAGTACAGCTGGTGTAGACGCCGCTCGGTCAGCGGGAATTAAAGTCCTGGTCACCGACCACCATTTGTCACCAGAGCGACTACCAGATGCTGATGCTATCGTGAATCCTAATCAACCTGGATGCGAGTTCAGTAGCAAAAGCATTGCAGGCGTAGGCGTAATCTTCTATGTGATGTTGGCACTGCGTCCACGGCTTCGAGAGCAGGATTGGTTTGCTTCGCAGTCGCTGTCAGAGCCTAATATGGCGGAGCTGTTGGA
>JANQJM010000157.1 GCA_028281635.1 Pseudomonadales bacterium
GAGAATGTTTGGCAGTCGGAGACTCGAGCTCTGTACGACCTAGCGAACAACCACCGACTAAATTTTCGATTCGGGGAGCCTGAGAAATGGCCCGGCTACCATGTGATGGCCGCGATGGCCATTGTTCGAGCAAAAGAAATCAATGAATCTGGTATGACGGCAGGTGGCACTTCGGATAATCAATCTAACAACTATACAATGGCTAAGGAAAAATGGCTCTCTGGGTCGAAGGGTCGAATAATCGGTCAACCAGATCTAATACGTCAGCCAGAAATCGTTGACTATAAATCAGGGTCAATATTTGAAGATGACCACGAAAGAGTAGTAAAGGAAGCTTATGTACGACAGCTTCGGCTATATGCGTATTTAGTTTTTGAGAATTTCGGTTGGTGGCCGAGCAGAGGACGGTTACTTTCGATGGCGGGTGCGTCAGCGGTTGTCGATATCGTCTCTGAAGATTGCGAGCAAGAGGCACATAACGCTTTGCAGCTACTCGACCGATTCAACAATTTGGTGGCCTCCAGAACATCTGCCGACCAGCTGGGACGACCGTCGGCTAAAACATGTAAATGGTGCGGTTACAAACTCTGTTGCCCTGCTTTTTGGGATGCCGCAACAGAAGCTTGGCAGCCAGAGACAGGCAGTGATGCTGTTGAAGCCGAGATTATTGAGCAATCTCAGTCTATTCATGACGGTTCAGCAATATCTCTCTCTTTGCGCGTTTTGCGAGGTACGCTGCCCGAGGGTGCACTTTTGCAATTGTTTCCACTTGATCCCAATGTTCATAAAGATGTTTCTTCTCTAACAGTGGGAAAAATTGTGCGAGTAACTGGCTTGTGGCGAAGAGCTGACGAAAGTGTAATAGCAACAGCCCAAACCGTTATCACTCCTGAAGGACAATTTCCTGAGATTATTTGAAAGCGGTTTAATAGTGGAAAGAGGTCAGAGTCCTATGATCAGAATTCAACTCCGCTAAATCCAACTACTCTGACCCCTATGATCACTTTTATAGACAAGCGAAGACTATATTTGGTTTTCCTGACAAGTCCTCCGATGAAGGAAAAACCTATATCCCATTGTGTGAGTATCAGGTTTGACTTTAACCTCAGGATTTGTACCTTCAGACTTAATCGCCAGCATATTTTGACCCTGCCGGAGTTTTGAAATTCTTTCAGCCATTAGTCTATATGGCCGTCGTTTCGCAATATTCGCTCCTCTTCAGAGTTTTCTGGCCTGATTGATATAAATTCGTCTCTTGCGCAGTCTGGTAAATCTAGCTTAGCGATTGTGCTTATATGAGAAGTCCCAGACAACAAAGCTATTCCTTCCCTGCTTAATTTGTCCCGTGCGCCACCGTTTCGCCGCAATCTCTTCATGAAGTCCTTTTGGCGCGCCACCCCTTCGATTGTATATCTAGAGATAGGTTTTCGGGTAATGTGTTTAAAAAGGAGGTAGAGCCGTTGCGTGCCGCCAATGGAACTATCGGTGATCTTAAATGCGATGTCTTTTTCAATATCCGACCAAAAATTTCGAGGATAAGATTCACCATTCAAGATCCAGTAGATATTTTCCTTCCCGCTCGCGGAGATTGATCTTTTTGAATCTCTGTTTTGCCCGGCAGTCAAATACTCCAACTTGGCTACAATAATTCCAAAATAGCAAAGAAAAGATTGCTCATCAGATGCGATTAACAAGCAAGGCTTGTTAATATTCTCATCTGGGATCATCCAGTTTGAAGCAGTTGTGTTTTTTACATCAACATCCAATCCATCGATGTTTAGATCAAGTTTTCCTTTCGGGAGTACTAAATAGTCTCTTATTAGGATTTCAATTTTTGTACCCAGGTAGGTTTTTTCAGTTTTTTCAGTCTCTGAGAGGGACCTACGGCCAGTTCTTGGAGTATCTATAACCTCGTCATTTGCTCTACGAATGAGGTCTGGGAAATTCGAGCGGAGCGCCTTTAATCCCCCGCACCTTGCCAATATCTTTGATTCTAGTTGAGTGCAAAGCCCAAAATCAGGATGTCCAGGGACGACAATACTGGTCGGTGGAGGTGGCCGCATGGGGCCGAGTTTAATACTTGACCCACGAATTTGCTACGAGTGTGAGCTAGGCAACTGCCCTAGAAGGGCTGCGTGAGGATAGTGATCTTATGATCTCTCCAGCTACAGCTTTGGCAACTGGTGGCGGGAATGCGTTCCCTACTTGCCTATAAGCAGGTGTTTTACGGCCCGTGAAATGCCAATCATCTGGAAATCCTTGCAGCCTGGCAACCATCTTGACTGTTAGTCTTGGCAAACCATTGAAGCCTTTCTCAGGGGCGTCTTCAGCGATTGTCATACCATTGACTTGCATAGCAGCCCAAGCTTTTTTAGCCCTCGTAGGTCCGAGATCTGGACCTCCATGCTTCTTAGAACCACCAACGATCGTAGGAGCGATCTGATTAGCTGACATTTTCCAATTTTTTGCACCGGCCCAACCATTGGAACTCATGAGATCAAAGAGTGTTTCTCCAACGGTCGACGCTACTTGAGTGAGTGGCTTGGGCCAATCAAAAGTTTCGGAATAGTGTTTATGGATAGCCACAATTACAACGCGAGGCCGTAGCTGGGGAACCCCATAGTCTGACGCATGCAAGAGCTTCCAATCGGTTTCATATCCAAGCTTTTTAAGCGTATCTTTGATGTAAACCCTATAATCTTCAAAGACCGGGTCGAGGAATCCTCTGACGTTCTCAATTAGGACTGCTTTCGGGCGCACGCTATCGATGATGTCGATAGCATCGGGAAACAGATTTCTTTCATCGTTTTCACCTAGCTGTTTCCCAGCTTTCGAAAATGGTGGGCATGGGAGGCCTCCTGCAATTAGATCAACTCCTAGATATCTTGCTGCATCTTCCTTAAAGATCTTTAAGTCGTCTTCAATCACATTCCAAGAAGGTCGGTTTAATCTCAGCGTATTACAGCAGTGGTTGTCTATCTCAACCAATCCAACATGGTCGAATCCAGCTTGCTCCAGACCAAGCGCTTGGCCACCAGCACCTGCACAAAGTTCTAGTGAAGAAAGCATTTAGTTGTCCTTTTTATTCATTTAGAAGCAGCGCATTAATTGGGTAATTTTTAACCATCCGAAGTTTGGCTTTCCTGCATATAAGTCAATCGACAGCAGGCCGTGAACCTTTAAATACTACTGTATAAAAATATAGTAGTCCAGAATTTTGAACTTTTAGATAATAGACCCAAAAAAGCGGAGATCTCCCCTGTTTTAAATCATCCGTGGAAGCAAGCTTTTTCCAATCTTGTTGCTCAAAATAAATAAATGGGGTCAGAATAAAAATTCAGTATATTATTCATGCTCGGACCCCATTTATTTTAATAGGTCCGGTAAATGATTACTTTGCTGCCCTTTCTGTCGACATGCCAGAAGAATAGTCATCTTCTTATGCCAACATCGACGAGGCGATTCGCGATCCTGCGTTTATCTAAAGACTACATGCAGCACGCCCGAGTCATAACTCACTGATCAGAGATACCTATTCTATGACTCGCATGAGCGGCTCCACCAAGATCAATGTAGTCCCGCCCACGGCATGGGCCAAACTGGATTGCAGAATCTTGCCGGACAAACCGACCGAACAATTTATCAGTGAACTGGAAGAGCTGGGCAGGGTAATGCCTGCGGCTGCCGCTGCCCGGCGCGGATCGCATCCAGGTGCAGCGAGGGATCGATGACCCGGCCGCCGCGGATGATCAGGTCGTAGGTTTGGGCCCCTTGAGCAGAAGAGTTGCTATATATAGAAGGAATAGTCGCTGCCCCGGCGGCGATGGCCGAGTGCACGGCGGGTTTTAGAAACTGGCGACGATTTCCCTTGAACATCGAACTCTCTCAGAACTCTTCTTTTTCGTGGGATAGGTTTCTGATGCTCCACTTCTGGGAGTGATGTGTCAACCGGGATTCTAGAATTCAACCCGGTCAGGTCAAAATTGGTCGAATCGCTGAGATCTCACCTATTCTGTAGTCATTGGACGCGGATGACAGGGAGAGTATGATGGGAGTCACAACGTTTGACACATTGAAGTTTGTTCGCAGGCTTGAGCAGGTAGGGGTACCTTCCGAACAGGCTGAAGCTCAAGCAGAGATTTTAGCCGAGGCATTTAAAGTGAATTTGGAAGAGCTGGTTACGAAAGAATACCTCACGGCTGAATTTGCTAAGGAACGCGCCTATACAGATGCTCAATTTGCAGAAATCAGGGGCAACTTCCGAACACTGTACTGGATTTTAACTATAGTTGTTGCAGCAACTGTAGTGCCGCTCCTAGAAAGGTTGATCAGCCTCTAGAACTCTAATATTTAGGTAGAATCCTTAACTCCGCCGATTAGAAATAATAAATGGGTCAGAGTAAAAATACAGTACTGTATTTTTACTCTGACCCCATCTGCAAAACCGAGAGCTTAGCGCGCTAATCAATCGTGATCTTATTGGATGCTTCCGCCTTCTTCCGCTTGGCGACTGTAATTGTCAAAACACCATGCCGACTCTTCGCGCTGATATTTGTTGCGTCGGCATTGTCGGGTAGGCGAATGCGCCGCTCGAACGATCCGTAGGAACATTCCTTGAGGCGGTGATTGTCATCCTCTTCTTCTCTCTCCTCCTTACGTTCGGCGGCGATAGAGAGAAAGCCGTTTTCCATCTCCACCTCGATGTCCTTGGGATCGACGCCTGGTACATCCACTGTGATGAGAAAACGTTTTCGATTCTCGGTGATGTCCACGGTTGGAATCCAATCGCTGAAGGCAAAGCTGGTAGGATCGTCGAAGACTGTGGGTGAATTGCGCTTGCCGAACTGCTTGTATAAATCACCTAAATTGGTCTGCAGGCGGCTCATGAGCGACGCATGGTCATGTTCTTTGCTGGTCATCGTTGTACCCTCATTGTGCAAACAATTAGACGTATCTTTTGATGATAGTAAGAAGGGTTTTTTATGGCTTGATTTGCCTCAAAACCTGGACCGGCTGCTTTACTCGTAGCGAAGAAACTGAATGGGGCTGGCGGTGGCCACTTTGCGGGTTTCGATGATCACGGTGGACCAGGCGATGGCAAGGGCTGCGAATCCTGCGGCCAGACATAGCGGAATGAACAGCCAACGGTCGAACTGATAGGGAAAGCGTTCCAGCCAACTGACCATGGCGTAGATGGCGATGGGCCAGGCGATCAGATTGGCCAGCAACACAGGTTTGGAAAATTGCCACAACAACAGACCGATGATGTGATGGGTTTCTGCGCCCAACACTTTTCTCAGGCCGGTTTCTCGCGCCCGGCTGTCAACAATGAAGGCGGCGATGCCGAATAAACCCAGACAGGTAACAGCTAAGGACAGCAGCGCGAAGGCGACTAACACGTCACCGGCGTTGCGCTCCTGTTGAAAGGTGTTGACTAATTCCTGATTAGCGAATCCGCTCACCATGGGCTGGTCGCCCATGATTCGGCTCCACGCCCCTGCCACCTGCTCTTGCATTGCCTGTCCGTCGCCTTCGAAGCGCAGGGTCAGAAAATTCGTACGATCCTCATACAGGTAATAGACCTCCGGTTCGGATCTCACTCGCAAGCTGCGGTACTGGTTGTCTGCTACCACACCGAGAATAAGCAGTTCCTGATAGCCTGCTTCTCCCCGGTCACCAGACTCGATGATTCGGCCAACGGCGTCTTCGGGATTAGCGAAGCCAAGTTGGGTGGCTGCGGTTTCATTGATCAGAATCCGTGCGGGTTGCACAGTGGATTCATCGATCTCCTGTCCTGACACGTCAAGTATGAACAGCATGTCCTGTTCCGGATCGCGATCCCGTTCCGGAAAACGTCCGGCTACCAAAGACATCTGATAGGTTTCAAAGAAACCGAAGCCAATCGCCAGCGTCATCATGGCCAAGTCCTGACTGCGGCTGGCACCATCGACCGCGTTGTAGTCCAGGATTAAACCCAGGCCACTGTTGGGTTTAGCCGCCGAGTAGGCCGCGCTGACTGCATCGGGTAACGCCAACAACTCCTGTTTGAACGCATCCCGGTTGGCCGCAATCTCATTGCGACCAAATCTTTCTACTATTAATAGATTGTCCGAATTGAAACCTGGATCGATGGTGCTGGTATAGCGCAGTTGACCATAGATAGAAACGGTAACGATGATCAATGCGATGGAGATGGCAAACTGGAACACCACCAGACTGTTGCGCAGGCTGAACAATCCCATGGCTTTGCGGGATTGTTTCGACTTCAGTATACGCAGCGGTGACGTCATGGACAACACGAAGGCCGGATACAAACTGCCCAATAAACCGACTGTCACGAACAACACAAAGAGAGCTAACCACGTGCTGCTATCGCTATAGGAAATCGATAGGGATTTGCCCACTGCTGTTTCAAGAGACGGCAGCAATAGCTCCACACACAGCAGAGCAATGACGAATGCGATGAAAGTAATGATCAGCGACTCACCGAGATACTGACCCATGAGCTGATCGGGTCTGGCGCCGAGAATCCTGCGAATGGAAACGTCCATGGATCGCTTGGAGGTGAGTGCGGTTGCCAGGATGATGAAATTGATGCAGCCGATCAGAACCACCAGCACCGATATGGCAGCAAAGACTAATACCATGGTGCGGTTGCCGCTGGTTTCGTCGAGGCCGATAAAGGGGGTTGGATTGAAGTAGATATCGCTCAGCCGCTGCAATTGAATGTCCAGCACATCCCCCGGGGTTTGCCCCGCTTCCAGACGACCGGCTGGAAGGCTGGCATGCTGATCCAGCAGCGTGTGCATTTGCGACTGCATCATTGCCGCATCGGTTCCCGGGCTCAGTTGGATGAAAGTTTGTACGGACAGCCGCAGCCAGCTTTCGAAAAAATTGGGCACTCGGGAAATTTTGGCCTGGTCGTAGAGGGCAAGGTTCGGTAGCTCCAGCACGGTGTTACCTGCCGCCAATCGGTAAACGGCAACGACCTGATAGTCTTCCAGCTCGCCGCCTGGCAACACTGCCGACACGGTGGATCCTATAACGTCTGTGTTGCCGAAGTAGCGAAGCGCTGATGCCTCATCCAAGGCGATGCTATTGATATCGCGAAAGGCATTCTCCAGGCTGCCGGTTAGAACTTCGAACTGAAACATGTCCAGCAGATCTGGTTCAGCGAAATGCACCGGGTCTTCATAACGCTCATTGTCCACCATGATTTCCTGGGGACCGGCCCGGTAAATGCGACTGCCCCGCACAATGTCGTCGGAGAAAAACTGCCACATCGCCGGCAGCATCACTTCGGAACTGGCCGGATAGGATTGGGGTGGTCGACCCGAGCGTAGAGTAACGAGATTGGCCCGGTAGATCCGATCAGCGTCCTGCCAGTGCTGGTCATAGGACAGCTCGCCCTGCACATAGACCGCGATGAGCAGGCAGGCGGTTAGACTGATTGCCAGCCCGACCAGATTGATGATGGCATAGAGCTTGTTCTTGGCCAGGAAACGTAATGATGACCGGAAGTAGCTGCTTAACATGGCGGACTCAACAGAGTGTCGTGGGCGATCACTAGGATCAGCCCAACAGTGCACATTATATAGAGTGGGGATTTTCTCTGTTTTTGGCGACCCAGTCCTGGCACCGACAGGAAACTGGACAAAAACCGGAGACGGTTGGCAAACCGATATGGTAGAACAAGGTCAGGATAAAGAATGCAGTACTGTATTTTTACTCTGGTCCCGTAACCATCTCGTCAATTATTTCCTCACCTTCTTGATCGATGCAAAGGGACTCATCAGCAACCAGTCGGGAAAGCTTTTCTTGAGGGGTGTTGTACCTTCCAGTGCGATATCCCGGTTGCGAATTGCTTTGCGTATGGGGGTGCTGCCGCCCCACACCTCCGCCATGGTTCGCACAGTGGTCGTGATCTTGATATCCGCCGGGAATCCTGGTGGTTTCAGGCACACATCGACACTGCCGTTCTCCGCCACCAGCCAGAAGAATCGCTCGCGCCGCGGCGCGTCGAGAAATTCCCAATGCATGACGGTACGGCCGGGCGGCAGCTTGCTGTGATCGAAGCGCAGGCGCATGTTCCACACCAGAAAGCCGGCATCAAGATCATCATTGCGGATGTCCCGCGCCCAGCGCTGGCCCCAGGTGCCGATGGTCTTTATCAGCGCCTCCAATTCCAGGCCCGACTCGGTCAGGAAATACTCGAAGTTGTCGGTGGCGCCAATACGTTTCTTCTGCACAACATCGGCACCCTCCAGAGTGTCGAGACGCTGCTTGAGCAGGGTGGCGGAGATTCTGGGAATACCCCGTCGGATATCGGAAAAGCGTGCATTGCCTTTCAGCAATTCATGCACGATCAACAGCATCCAGCGCTGGGTTAACACCTCAGAGGCAAGGGATACCGGGCAAAACTGACCGAAGCCTTGGTTCATGGAAACCTCCCTGCGATTGCTGGGTCTTTAGTTCGTAGTAATTAACAGTAGGTGATAGACAGCCATGGAATGTCCCTGAAAGCCCATGGAGACTGATTCTGGCTAGCTGAAATTTGGTCCAGATTCGTGACTAGATTGTTGTCCAATTGTTGGCAGAATTCCACCCTGCGCGCTGCCGTGGGCAGCCACATGTCACCAAGGGGGTTGGAGCGACTGATGATTGAACTCAAGTATAGGTATAAGTACAGGTATGGAAGAGTGATCGCACTGGCATTGTTAGCCGCTGCCCTCATTTTGTTTGAAACTGCTGCTGGCGATGGCTCGGATGGTTGGGCAATGCCTCGCACCGAGCACGGCCAGCCCGATCTGCAGGGTGTCTGGTTCTATGGCACCGCCACACCCTTCGAGCGGCCTGAGGGATTGGGGACACAAAAATCCTATTCAGCCGCCGAAGCAGCCCGGCTGCTTGAATCCCTGGCAGCCGCTGAAGTAGAAAAGGCAAGGCCCCTGGATAGCGAGCGCAGCGCACCGGAACAGGGTGCCCGCATCGCTCAGGAAGCCGACTACAATTTTGCTTCGTCCCGTCTCGATCTGATCAAGCTAGACGGCAAATACCGCACCTCGCAGATTGTCAGTCCGGCTGATGGCCGACTGCCCTTTCGTGAAGGTGGTAAGGATTTCTTCGCCGAACTAAGGACCAAGGGCCATGAGGCCTTCGATGGACCGGAGATCCGACCTGTGGGCGAACGCTGTGTCGGCCCCACCGGCGGTCCCTTGCCACCCACGGTAGGCTGGTTCTACAACGCCAATATGCAAATCATACAGACCGACAGCCATGTGATGATCCTGGCGGAAATGAATCACGATGCGCGCATTATTCCCCTGACGGACCAACATCGAAGCAACAGTTACCCGCAGTGGATGGGCAATTCTATCGGTCACTGGGAAGGCGATACGCTGGTGGTGGAAACGGTGGGTTTCCGCCCGGAGCAATCCTGGTTTGCTTTTGTCATGTCGGAGGAGTTGAAAGTAACCGAACGCTTTCGCTTAACCGCAGATGATGAAATCTATTACAGCTACACGTTCGATGACCCCAAGATCTACACCGAGCCGGTCACTGTGGAGAAGAACATTGTGCGCCGGGCTCCAGGCGAGGTGCTGTATGAGTATGCCTGTCATGAGGGCAACTATGCCATGCCGTCGATTCTGGCTGGTGCGCGGCGGCAGGAATGGGTGGGGTCAGAGTAAAAATACAGTACTGTATTTTTACTCTGACCCCCTTTTTTGCGACCCCTCTATTGCGGTAGCCTTCCGTACCGAAGTACCTGCTAAGAGGATTCCCCGTGAAAACAACACAAAATACCCCAAGCCCCTGGCTGACCCGCGGTCTGCTGGGCTTCATTATTCTTGGTCTGGCGGCCTGCAGCCCGGCACCCACCGGCAACACGCTGGCGGGGGTGCAACCGACAGCCACTGCTGTACTCGCTCCCTCCCGCGCGCTGGAAATGGTGACGCCAGAATCTGTTGGCATGGATGCGGAACGGCTGTCTCGTGTGACCGCCGCCATGCAGGAATTTGTGGATGAAGGGCTGTTATCCGGTTCTGTGACCATGGCCTCCCGCGACAACCAATTGGTGCACTACGAAGCAGTGGGTTATCGCGACATCGAAGCTCAGGCACCGATGACTCGTGATTCATTATTCCGCATCTACTCCATGACCAAGCCGGTGACCGGGGTGGCGCTGATGATTCTGTATGAGGAAGGCAAGTTCAAACTGTCCGATCCAGTGGGCAAGTACATTCCCGAGTTAGCTGACCTGCAGGTGTATGCCGGTACCGATGATGACGGCAACATGATTACCGAAGAAGCGGATCACCCAATGACAATCCGCGAGTTGATGAATCACACTGGCGGCTTGAGCTACGGTATTTTTGCCCAGTCAGCAGTGGACACGGCTTATGTTGAAGCAGGCTTGTTGAATGCCAACGACACCAATGCAGAGTTTGTCGCCAAGCTGGGACAGATTCCGTTGAAGCATCAGCCTGGCACGCAATGGGAATACAGTGTGTCAGTGGATGTGCAAGGGCGATTGGTGGAAGTGCTGTCCGGGCAAACTTTTGGTGAGTTCCTTGAAGAACAAATTTTCGAACCGCTGAATATGATCGATACCGACTTCCATGTGCCGCAGGAAAAACTGGATCGCTTCGCCCAGATGTATGTGTACGGCGAAAACGGCGAGCTGCTTCCCAGCGAGATGTTTGACGGCGCCGACTTCACCGTGGACATGGCGTTCGAATCCGGCGGTGGCGGACTGGTGTCCACGGCCAACGACTACATGCGCTTCAGTCAGATGCTGCTTAACGGTGGCGTGCTGGATGGCGTGCGCATCCTTTCCCCCCTCACCGTTGATTTGATGCATCGCGATCAGACACCACCGGGCTTAACCGGTCGCATGTCGGAAGCCAGCGGCACGGTGTTCGGTCTGGACTTCGCAGTCATTACCGACCCAGTGGAAGCCGAGAGTTATTCAGCCGGTGAATACTACTGGGGTGGCGCAGCCGGCACCTGGTTTTGGATTGATCCGGTGGAAGACGTTGTGTTCATCGGCATGATTCAACAAGCCGGTCAGGGTCTGCCGGATGTGCGCAGTACTTCCCGTCGTTTGTTCTATCAGGCGATCATGGAACCGAAAGGCGTTTAGGCTTATCAGTGCAGCAACTCGTTTCGGGTTGCTGCACTGAATCCTTCCTTCCCTGCTGTTTTCTTTCTTTTAAAACTTAGCCGCTAGGTGCGCCGGTTAAAAACCAGTATCTGATCTTCCTGATCGGAATTGGGAAACTGAATCGCGATAGTGAGTTGCTGATAGTTGGGTGAAATAAACTTAGCGCCTATCTGCTGCACTTCTCCTCCCAGCCTTACCGTGTATTCCACGGTAGTGTCATTGATCTTGCGATAGGAAATGCGCGGCGTTTCCAATTGCGCAATGCTGGCGATGGGATATTGATCGCCACTGTAAGAATAGGTGGCGGATGTCCCACCGAAAGAGCCATCTTCGTTGATGGTGACCACAAGATACATGTAGTTGCCATCACCGAGATCGGCATAAACCCGTGACATGTCGGCTGGTACTGCTACGCTACCGAAATCTGATTCAGTGATGTTCAAATCCCAGGTGCCTATGAACGGATTTTCACTTTCGGCAGCATTGACTGTCGTGATAAAAGCGGTCATGGAAATCAGAGCGGCGCTCAACATGACCAGTAGGTTTGCTGGTCGTTTTTTCATTATTCCCCTCCAGGGTTGCGGCCCGTTTCAGTTAAACGCGCTCATTACCTTCCTTTGAAACTACGCCTGTTGGCGGTGGAGGTGTTGACACTGGTCAATTTCTGGGAGGATTCGGCAACTGCGTGACTTTCCAACTACATTGGTAGTGGTAGACGCCAATGACAGGGAGAGTATGATGGCAGTGACTACATTCGATACATTGAAGTTTGTGCGACGGCTAGAAAGAGTGGGCGTGCCTTCTGACCAGGCCGAAGCCCAGGCCGAGGCTTTAACTGAGGCGTTCAACGTGAATCTGGAAGAGCTGGTGACCAAAGACCATATGGCCACACAATTTGCGGCTTGGAAAGCAGATGTGGATATTCAGTTTGCCGAACAGCGAGCTTACGTGGATCAACGATTCGCCGAACAGCATGCCTATACAGATAAACGATTTAACGAGCAGCAAGCTTATACGGACAAACGGTTCGCCGAACAACAAGCCTACATGGACAAACGATTTGCCGAACAGGATGCCAACTTCAAGCTCTTGTTCTGGATGATCGGATTTGTCATCACAGTTTCGGTGCTTCCCTACCTGGAAAGACTGGTAGCCTAGGCGGCCAGTTCCTGACTGCCGTCCACCTTAAAAAAGATCGCATATAACACTGGAACAAAAACCACCGTTAACACCGATGCGATCATCAAGCCGAAGATAATCGTCACCGCCATCGACACAAAGAAGGCATCGAATAGTAGCGGAATCATGCCGAGGGCAGTGGTGAGTGCGGCCATGGCCACAGGGCGGAGTCGGCTGACACCGGAATTTACAATCGCTACCAGTTGTTCGAGTCCACTCCTTTTCTGCGCTTCGATTTCGTCGATGAGGACAATGGCATTTTTGATGAGCATGCCGGACAGGCTCATGAAACCTAATAAAGCCATAAAACCGAAAGGCTGATTGGTGACCAACAATCCAAGGCTGACGCCGATCAATGCCAACGGCACGGTGCACCAGATAACCAGTGGTTGGCGAAACGAGTTAAACAGTGCGATCACAATAAGCACCATTGCCAACAGGAAGAATGGCATGCTGGCAGCGATGCCGCCCTGGGCTCTGGAAGAATCCCGATACTCACCCCACCACTCCATGCTGTAGTCAGGGCCGTAGTCGATGGCCTCGACTGCAGGACGGATACGATTGAACACAACACTGGTGGGTTCGTTGTTGGGTTCGGCCAGTACACTGATGGTGCGCTGACGATTGAGACGATGGATAATTTCATCTTCGTACACGGTTTCCAGCCCTGCTACCACCTGGCTGATGCCCACTGCACCTTGTACTCCGGCGCTAAAGACTTGAATGTTTTGCAGGTTGCTGACGTTGCTGCGTTCAGACTCGGCTTCGCGAAACACGATGGGAATCAGATCGTCACCTTCCCGATACACACCACCAATCACTCCTTCAAAGGAATACTTGATAGCACCAGCCAGATCTGGTCTGGCGATGCCGATGCGATTGGCTTCGTCGTTAGCCATGATGGGTCGAATGAGTTTGGTGCGTTGCCGCCAGTCAGTGCGGATGGCTTTGGCACCGCCATCGGCATGTAATACGTCTTCTACTTCTGTGGCGAGGCTGCGCAGTTCGTCCAATTCCGGCCCACTGATGCGGAGCTGAATTGGCGCGGAACCTGGACCGAGGCGGAAACGTTTCACCAAGACCATGCTATCGGGGTAACGGGACATGAGTTCGTTCTCGATAGTGGGCATGAGTTGATCGATTACCCGATAGTCTTCCACATCCACCAGGAATTGGGCGTATGCGGAGTTCGGACGTTCGGGGCCATAGGTCAGCATGAAACGTAAGCCGCCAGCACCAACCAGGCTGGTGACATGAGTGGTCTCCGGCAATTCCAGCAGATACTCCTCGGCGTCGATAACTATCGATTCCGTGTAGTCGATGTGGGTGCCCTGAGGCAACCACAGATCCACCATGAACTGTGGCCGGGTGGAATCAGGGAAAAAGCTTTGGTTTACAAAACCAAATGCCCAGATAGAACCAAAAAACGCGGCGATCACAATCATTAGCGAGCGCCATTTGGCTTTGATGGAAGCAGTGAGAAAACTTCGATAAATCCTATAGAAACGATTGTCATAGGGGTCTTGTGTCCCACCTTCGCCACTGCCAGCGATGCTTGGCGTCAGGATCATCACGCCCAGTACTGGCGTCAGAGTGACTGCCGTAACCCAGCTCAAGGAAAGGGAGATGAGTACCACCTGGAACAGTGATCGACAGAACTCGCCGGTGGAATCATCGGACAAGCCAATGGCGCCAAAGGCCATGATGGCCACAGCGGTAGCACCCAGCAATGGTAACGCAGTCTGACTCACCACTTCCTGCGCGGCTTCTTCAGGCTGCATGCCTTTTTGAATTCGCACCAACATACCATCAACTACGACGATGGCATTATCCACCAGCATCCCAAGCGCAATAATCAGTGCGCCGAGGGAAATACGTTCCAGCGCCACATTCCACGGGCCCATAAAAATAAACGTAGCGGATATGGTGACGGCCAGGACGCCACCGATTAGCAAGCCGCTGCGTAAACCCATAAACGCCAACAGCACCACGATCACGATCAGAATGGCTTGCAACAGACTGCTTACGAATCCGTTGATTGCTGTGGAAACCGCTTCGGATTGCAGTGACACCACGCCGTACTCAATGCCCAACGGCGTGCGGGGTAAAAGCTCGTTGAGTCGTACCTGTACGGCCCGTCCCATATTGACCACATTGCCGCCGGAGACAGTGGAGATGCCTAACCCCACTGCCGACTTGCCATCAAAGCGCAAGGCCTCTCTGCGCGGTTCGATATAACCGCGACGAATCTCGGAGACATCGCGCAAGTAAATTTGTTGTGGAGAAGGCGTTGCCAGCAGCAGGTCACCAATCTCTTCGACGGAGGTAAAGGCACCGGTGGGCTCAACAGGAATGTATTCCCTGCCTACCTGTATACGGCCCGAGTCTACTACCACATTACGATTTTGTAGCGATTGCAGAATCTGTTGGGGAACAATCTGTAATTGCGATACCACATCCCGCTGGGGTTCCACATAGATGGCTTCGGTGCGCTCGCCCCAGAAATCGATTTTGGCAACGTCTTCCACCAACAGCAGTTCGCGGCGCAGCATCTCGGCAAAATCCTGTAACTCCACATAACTGTATTCCGGGCCGGTGATGGCGATGAAGATGCCGTACACATCGGAAAAGTCATCGACGACGATGGAGGGGCCAGCACCAGGAGGCAACCTGCCTTGCGCATCGTTTACCTTGCGCCGCAATTCATCCCAGACTTGGGGCAGGGTTTGCTTGTCATAGTTATCTTTGATGCGGACGGTGACAGTCGACAAGCCACGCTCGGATTTCGATTCCACTTCATCCAGTTGCGCCAGTTGCTGCACGGCGATTTCTATTTCGTCGGTGACTTCTTCTTCCACGTCGGTGGCAGCGGCGCCGGGATATTGGGTGATAACCAAAGCTTCTTTAATGGTGAATTCTGGATCTTCCAACCACGAGAGATTGGAAAAGGAATTGATGCCACCGAGGAAAAACACAGTAGTCAATACCAGTACGGTGGTGCGATTTTCCAGGGCTACTTTGGCGAGATTCACGGTTGCTATACCTTGCTGTTCTGGCTTTTATCTTTCGACTTTTTCCACATTAAAGCCGCGTCACTTCCATACCGTCGCGCAACTGATTCACACCCGATACCGCCACTTCGTCCCCAGGTTGGATACCACCTAGAATCTGTACCTGATCTCCGGCCAGTGGTCCCAGCTCTACCTGCCGCGGGGACACGGTCATGGATGCAGGATTCACTAACCACACATTGGCATTACCTGTGTCGTCAGCAAAAGTCGCATGCGATGGCAAAGTGATCGCACTAAGGGTGGTATCGGTGTAAAGCACCCGCGCCGTCATGCCGGGCAGAATATTGAGATCGGTTGGTGTGTCGAATTCCATTTGCAGACTGAAACTTCGGCTACCCGGATCGGCGGTGGTGGCAAACTCCGTGACACGTGCTGGAAACTCCCGGTCTGGATAGGATGAGACTCGCACCATGGGTCGGAAACGCGCGGTGGCTTCTTCCGCTGGCAGACGCTCTCCTGCCTGAGCGAAATCTCTTTCCGGTACTGCGACTTCGATTTCCAGCACGGATAGATCCTGCACGATCAATACCGGTTGTAAGGCTTGCACGGTTTCGAAGTCTGTCACCAGGCGGCGCGCTAACAGGCCATCAAAGGGGGCACGTAGTACCGTATCTTCCAGGGCTTTTTCGGCCTGGCGAAAACTGGCTTCGGCGACCTGCACTGCTTCACGATTGGCTTCTATAGCGCTGGTGGAGATGGCGCCGGAATCCTGTGCATAGATGCGTTCGGCTCGATCAAGCTCGGCCTGGGCACGACTGTAGGCGGCCTCGGCCTGATCGAAGCTGGCCTGATAATCTCTTGGATCGATACGGGCCAGTTCGGTACCGGCGGTGACCTCCTGCCCTTCCGGGATCATAAACTCGATGATGCGACCGGGAACCTGAAACGCCATCTCGGCATTCTGTGCAGCCTGGATCGTGCCGGGTAAGGTGCGTGTGGGAAGCGCGCCAGCATCCTGAATCACCTGAATCTTGATTGGCCGCACGACGTCCACCACCGGTGGCGGCGGTTCGCTGCACGCTGCGGTGATACCTATAAAAGAAACAAGAGCTGAGGTAGCCAAAAGTCGTTGTGTGTTCATCGGCGTTCTCCGGATTTGATGCGGGACATTACTCCAGCACTCCCTGCCAATAGTTGGTGCGCTGCAACAGTTCCTGACGAATATCTTCGGGCACATAATCGTCCCCGAAGTTTTGCCAACCACCACCGAGAGCGCGATAGAGGGTAATTAAGTTAAGTGCGATGGCGCCCTGGGCTTGCGCCAGGCGATCCTGTTGCGCATTGGCTGCTTCCAGGGCAACGGCCACACGATTGAAATCGGTTTGTCCTTCCTGGTACTGAATGGATGCCAGATCTACTGAACGAGAGGCAGCGTTGGCACTGAATTCTAAAAAATCAGCTTGATCGATAGCCTTGTCGAAGGCGGCGATGGCGCTATCGGTTTCGGCCAGGGCGCTGATCACCGTATCGCGGTAGACCACCAGCAACTGCTGAAAGCGTGCATCCTGGACACGTATGTTATTTGTTATGCGGTTAAAGTTGAGAACGTTCCAGGAGAGAAATGGTCCGAAGGCGCCGGTGGAGCTATCGCTATCGAACAGATCATCCACCTCGGGGCTGGGTCCACCAAAGGGATTGCTGGCATCACTGGATTCAAACCCCAGGGAACCGTTGAGTCCAATGTGAGGATACAGCTCCGACATGGCGACACCGATGCCTGCGCTCTGCGCGGCTAAATTACGTTCCGCGACTTGCACATCGGGCCGTCGTCGCAATAAATCTGCAGGAATGCCAACGGTAATCGAATCCGGTGCCACCGGAATGCCGCCGCTTTGATTCAGCAGGGCATCGATTGTTGGGTAGGTTTCATTGAGCAATACAGCAAGGGCGTTCTTTGCTTGCACGATAGAGGCTTCGAGGGCTGGAATAGCTGCCCGGGTGGCGCCCAGGATGGTGCCGGCCTGTGCCACATCCAACTCAGTAGTGGCGCCGTTTTCAAATCGTACGGTGGCAATCTCCAGCGCACGGGCCTGAGTAGCTTCGTTGGCAATGGCCAGACGCAATCGCTCTTCCAGAATGCGTACCGTGATATAGGCTCGCGCTGTTTCCGCAGTAACCAGCACCACCGCATCGGCGAACTGCGCCATGTCGCGTTCCAGTAAGGCCTCGGCAGCTTCGATGTCGCGACGAAAGCGTCCCCAGAAATCGATCTCCCAACGGGAGTCAAAAGACAAACTGGCATCGGCGAAGCTGTTATCGCCGAAAGCACCGTTGGCTGAATTCTGACTGATATCGATACGGTTGAGACCGCCGTTCACCTGGCTGAAGGGATACAGTTGTGCTTCCGCCAGTCCGAGAGTGGCGCGGGATTCGAGAATACGCAGCCCAGCCACCCGCAGACTGAGATTCTGCCCGCGCATGCGTTCAATGAAGAGATTGAGTCCGGCGTCGTTGAAGTTTTCCCACCAGGCATCTTCAACTTCCTCTTCTTCCAGCCGCTCAAGTTCTTCCTCGTCTAACAATGCACCTGGGGTCGTCGGATTGGGCGGCTCGTAATCGGGCCCTACCAGACAAGCGGGCAGGAAGATCACCAATAACAAAGGAATCAGCAAGCGCATTTTCAAACAAGAGATTTCTGCAGGGTTAAAGTCTATTCATATCACAGATTGATAACGAAAACCCTATCTAAGGTGACAGGCACTTGTCACTTTGGACATGTCTCACATTTGTGCAGCCTCGCCAGCTCTCGCGTCATAACGATGCAACACAAGGGCTTTATAGTGCGCTGGCAATACGGAAGCGCTAGTTTTACCGTATTTTTTGGTGTTGGAAGATTTGGCACACCCTTTGCTAAACCCTAAATGCAGGAACACTTTAGGATTCTGCAGTATGGAACACTGAGCAACTCATAACCTCACAGCGCCAGCCACAGTCGGTGGCAATCCAGCGCTGGACGCATAACAACACTGTCGCTCGACCTGTATTAACGCATTTCGTGAATGGAATACGAGGCTTTGTCGTGAACGTGTTAAAACGTATTTGTATTTTCAAACTTTCTATCTTACCGTCGGCAATGTTGTGTGCATTGCTTTCATCTTTCACTTTCGCCAGTGACTTTTTTGGTTCTGGTCAGTCGATCGAGCAGTACCGGACAGAATTGGAAACACTGGAACAAGAAGTGGGTTACTTCAGCTATGCGCTGATCGAACCCATACAGCAACTTATCGCCGCACAGCTCCAGGTGAATCGTCTGGACGCGGCGGAGGAATTTATCGACCGTGCAGCACAGATCACTCGCATCGAAGATGGTCTGTACACCGCGCTGCAGTACCCCTTCCTGCAACAGGCTATCGAAGTCGAAATGACTCGTGGCGACTGGGAAGAGGTCAATGAGAAGATCAGACATTTCAGCTTTCTGATCGGTGAGCATTATGAAGGTGATGCACCAGATCGTCTGTCGCACTTGCGTTGGATTGCTGCGGTACATTTGCGCGGTTGTGATGAAGACAGCAAGGACAACAGAGCATCGCACCTGATTCAACTGACCACTATGAATGAAGTAGCAGTGCAGTACGCACAGCTAAATCGTATCGCCAATAATGAGACTTATGGTGAGTTGCTGTTAGAACTCGTAAAGGCGTACAACATGGAAGCCCAAGGCATTCGCGACGGCGGCACAACCAGCTATCGTTTGCGACGATTGTTTGCCGGTCTGGACATCATTGAGGACAAGAAAGAGGCCATTTTCAAACGCTATAAGGTTGGTCTGGAAAAACTGCAGATGTATCGGGATCTGATGTTTGAGCTACATCCTGATAGAAACTCCGTGGAAGCTGAGGCCAACCTGCTCATTGCCAGCTGGCATGAAGACTTTGGCAAGAAAAAGCTCGCTGAGGAGTTCTATCAACGTGCTCAGTCGCTCCTGGATAGTGACTCGATGGTTCAGGCTGACCGTCGACTATTATTTGTCAACGATGGTGAATCAGTGAGCGCCGATTAGTAAAAAAATACTAGCGAGATCGGCCTAAGGGGGATGACCGATCCCGCTAGCAAGACAGGAGTTATGCGGCTCGTCCGTAGTTGTCCTGGAAGCGAACAATGTCGTCTTCGCCAAGGTAGCCGCCAACTTGCACTTCAATGAGTTCCACCGGTGTGTCACCGGGGTTTGAAAGTCGGTGCTTGGCGTTTTTGGGAATGAACGTGGATTCGTTTTCTCCCAATAGGAATTCGCGGTCATCGCAGGTTACCAGTCCCTTGCCTTTAATCACAGTCCAGTGCTCATCGCGATGATGATGCAGTTGCAAAGACAGTTGGGCTCCAGGATTGACCACGATGTGTTTTACCTGGTGACCAGCGGCCATAGATAGGGAACGGTAGGTTCCCCAGGGTCGGTGTACCAGCGTGTGATGTTCGGTTTCTTTGCGTTGCTGCTGTTCCAGCCTTGCAACGACCTGCTTGACGCCCTGGGCATTATTGCGATCGGTCACCAGTACGGCATCATCGGTTTCTACGATGACAAGGTCTTTCACTCCAACCGCGGAGACCAGACGTGACTGAGCATGGACGTAGGTATTGCTGACATCTTCAACCAAGGTGTCACCAGAGCGGACATTGCCCGCTTCGTCTTTGTTACCGGTTTCCCACAAGGCATCCCAGGCACCCAGGTCGTTCCAGCCGGCATCCAGTGGAATCACGGCGGCGTTGATGGTTTGTTCCATGACGGCGTAGTCGATGGAATCGCTGCGACAAAGTTCGAACTTGTTGCGTGGAATTGAAACCAGATTCGATCGGCGTGGAACACCGACGTAGGCGGTGGCACATGCTTCTGCGATATCCGGGGCGGAGCGCTGCAGTTCCTGCAGGTAGCTTCTAGCAGAGAACATGAACATGCCGCTGTTCCACAGGTAATCACCACTGTCGAGGTAGCGCCTGGCGGTTGCCTGATCGGGCTTCTCAACAAAGCTGGCCACCTGAAAGGCATCACCAATGGACATGGGTTCTGCCTTCTTTATATAGCCGTAGCCGGTTTCCGGATAATCGGGCACTATGCCAAACGTGACCAGCTTACCTTCCATAGCCAGTTCAATCCCTTCCGCTGCCGCAGTTTTGAACGCTTCTAAATCCTGAACCTGATGATCCGCTGGCAGTACTAACAAGATGGGATCATCACCTTCTTCCAGTGCACGTAATGCCGCCAGGGCAACCGCCGGCGCGGTATTGCGTCCAATTGGTTCCAATAGCAGTGTCGAATTGTTAAACCCCTCTTCGGAAAGCTGCTCGGCCGCGATGAACTGATGGTCATCGTTGCACACCACGATCGCCTCGGAAGACTCTTCAAGATGTTTGATTCTGCGCAATGTTTGCTGGAACAGTGAGCTGTCACTGCCAGGCATACGCATAAACTGTTTTGGCGAAAGGCCGCGGGATAATGGCCACAATCTGGATCCAACTCCGCCCGCTAAAATTACTGGTAACAACATAGTGCTTACCCCGATTCATAATCCCTGGTTAATAGATTTCATCAGGGATGTTGACAGTAACCGTCTCAAGCTGTCCCTGCTCGTTAAGTTGCTTCACCGTGTAAGTGCCCAAGAACATCTTGGTGCGACTTACGCCTCCTGCCGCTACCAGTGTGTCGGCATTGGCAGAGGAAGTGGTTTCATGGTTTTCAGTTGAAATGTTCATGCTATTCATTGTGACTCTCCAAACTTATTGCCCGCATTGAGCGTGCTTTCAAAATTGACTAACTCGATGTTGCTTACTGCAGCGCGCAGGCTGCTGGGTAAATTGCTTTGACCTCGGTTGCCACCTCATCGTTGGCGCTGGCGCCATAGGCACCAAGCAGTTGCAAACGTTGTTGGTACCTGGATTGATGAATAGCCTTCTGCTCCAGGTCGCGGGCAGCCGCTTCATCCAACAGGACGGTGACATTGTTATGAAACTGCAGACAGGAAGCCGGGCAGCTCACACTCATGGGTCCTTCGAGGGCAGCCTTGATTGCCTGCGCCTTATGCGAGCCGGTGGCCATCAATACGATGTGTCGAGCGTCGCGAATCGTGCGCAGCCCCATCGTAGCCGCCAGTCCCAGATCGCGGTGAGCACGGGGCACGCGTTTCAGAGCACGTTCACCCAGTTTCACCACACGGGTATGGGAAGCAAAGCTGGATCCGGCTTCGTTGAAGCCAACATCACCCTCTACACCGACACTGAGTATTTGCAGATCAATCCCGCCACTGCGCTGAATGCGCTGCTCGTAGTCTCTCGTCAGCTGATAGAAGTCAGCTTTCTCAGCACACAGTAGCGAATGCGTCTTGCTGGGATTGATATCAATCAGGTCGAAGAACTTCTGCTGCATGAAATGGCTGTAACTGTGTGGGTCGTTTGTATCCACACCTACATACTCGTCCAGCATAAAGGTCTTGGCATCGGCAAAACTCAATTGTCCTGCCTGGTAGCGCTCGACCAGTGAGCGATACATCTTCACTGGCGTGAGCCCGGCTGCCAGACCCAATACGGATGCGGGCTTGGTAGCGAGCTGGTGAGACACGATGTCCGCACCACCCTCTGCCACTTCGATCTCATTCTTTAGAATGATGATGTTCATGTTGCTTCCCCCTTAGCTACCGCAATTACCAACCGATGCCCTGATAGGCTGCTTCGGTTTGAATACCTTCAGCCATGCGCACTACATCAATCACATGCATGTCATCGGTAGCGTCCTCAACCACCTGTGTTGCATAGGGCTGAGAATGAGTGACTACTAATAGTTCGCTTTCGGCATTCAGCTCATCGGCAGATGCGAGGCAGCATGCCTGCAGTCTTTCGTTCCACTGCGGATCTTTGTCGAGGAAAGACACTGGCGTGATGCAAGGGTCGTAGAACTTTACTTTGTAACCCTTAATCAACAAGCGCTTCATCAACTCAATTGCCGGGCTTTCTCGGAGATCATCAGTGCCCGCCTTGAATGTAATCCCTACCAGACCAACCGTTTTCACATCCAGATCACCAATCATGTCCATGGCATGTTCGATGTGGCTCTCGTTACTGGCTGGGATGTTATTGATCACAGGAAGATCAACATTCAGCGAACGGGCCAGGTGACTAATGCCGCGGGTGTCTTTTGGCAAGCAGCTACCGCCGTAGGCGAAGCCAGGCTTGAGATAGTAAGGGGAAATATTCAGCTTGGTGTCTTTCAGGAAGATGTTCATCACATCATGGCTGTCGACGTTGGCCGCTTTACACAGACGACCCACTTCGTTACCGAAAGTCACTTTCAATGCGTGCCAGGTGTTGTCCACATACTTGACGAATTCAGCCGCTTCCAGCGAAGTGCCGATGATTTCAGCGTCTACGTCTTCATACAGCTTCCTGGAGAACTCCAGGCTACGCTCGTCGATGGCGCCAAGCACAGTAATTGGTGGATGATAGAAGTCTTCTACTGCCGTGCTTTCACGCAGGAATTCCGGGTTAAAGCAGACACCGAAATCTTTTCCGCGTTCCTTACCCGAATATTCCTCGATAATCGGCAACAGAACATCGCGGGTAGTGCCCGGTGGAATCGTGCTGCGCATTACGATCAGATGGTAAGTTGACTTCAAACGCAGGGCTTCACCGATTTGGGCACAGGCCTGACGCAGATACTTCAAGTCACAGCCACCATCGGCATCGCTGGGGGTGCCCACGCTTACCAGTGTAACTTCAGTGTTCAGAATCGCTGCTACAGTATCGTAGGTTGCCTGAATCATGTTGTCTTCACGGCCTGCTTTAAGCAGCTTGTCGAGATCCTTCTCTACGATAGGAGACTTGCCATTGTTGATACAGTCAATCTTGTCGATGTCTGGATCGACGCCAATAACGTTGAAACCTAAGTCGCTAAAGCAAGCTGAAGACACAGCACCAACATAACCAAGACCAAGAATGCTTAAACTTGGCTTGGTGTTATTGGCAGCGAGTCGCAGCTTGGAGAAGCGATCGGTTAGACGCGCGTTAATGTTTTCCTGAATTGTGGTTTCGTAATCAACCAGTTCTTCAGCGAGGTTACCGTTTATTGCGTAACCGTTTTTAGTTGGGTTTGTCAGGTCGTTCATTTCATTTTCCTCAAGGGGTTTTAGTTAAAAACTGATCTCTCTATCCATCTCTATCGCACAGACTGTGCCAACCACTATTCATTGAGTGATTTATTTATATAAAACAGTAAGTTAAAGTGCTTTTGGTCTGAGTTTCCTGGTCCCAGAAATAAGCCATTTCGCAAACTGATTTGCAGAGTGAATTGCAATATGCGAATTGCTCGTCAGCTACAGACGTGCCGCTTCTCACATTTAAGGTAACAAGCCGCAAAAATACTGACCTACAGACAAGTTTATTAACCATACAGAGCTTGGCATGGAGATTGCGTGCTAGTTCACAAAGCGACTTTATGCAGTCGATTTGTTTTTGAACGTTAAGTTTAGCTAGAGTTAAGAATGCGGAATTCATCATGCAATCAATCAATTTCATCGCGATCCTGGGGTTCGCAAACCAAGTTAATGAGAAACAAGCGCTGTTAGCTGAAGAAGCGGCGAAGAAACTCTCAGTTCTTGGCCATGGCGTAGGTGTAGGCAACGTGTCAGGCACATTTAGCCATGCACTGAAATCAGCAAAAGAAAACAAGGGTCTTACCATGGCGATTATTGAGCAGACGCTGCGAGATAAAAATCTTAGTGATTGCGACATCCTGCAGATCGTCAGTACACAACGAGCCAAACATGAGGCGCTGGCTAAGCAATGTAGCGGCGCCCTGGTTATTGGCGGTGGCACTGGAACCCTGAAACTCATCAAACAGTTTCTACGCAACGGTAAACGCGTGGTGGCGATCGCTGACTCTGGAGGAATCGTACCTCTAGAGCTGGACAACTCGGTCACCATCAGCTCCGATATGGATGCGGCGTTACGCACGTTGATGCACTAGCGAAAGAAAGCAGGCGACCAATCAGGCGGCCGCCGCTTCCCAGGACTGGATCTTGCGATAGATTGTGGAAGGAGACACTTCCAGCAGACTGGCTGCTTTAGGAATATTTCCGCCGCAATGCTCTATAGCGCGTTCTATGGCCTGTTTCTCCGTTAACCAAAGTGGTTGCACGGAACTGCTTGGAACTACATATAGCTCTTCTACATTGTGGGCCGCGGAATTTGCCGCAACAGAGTTTTCAGGTGCCACCGTTTCAGTTCGGCTCACCCTGTCGTTGATTTGATTGCGGATGGCATCGGCGGTGATGGCATTACCAATGGTCAACACCATGGCACCCAACAGAACATTGCGTAATTGACGTATATTGCCAGGCCAATCGTAACTGGCGATGAACTCCAAAGCATCGGACGTGAAGTGACAGTGTTCTTTTTCCTGGCCCGCTAATTCACCCTCAGCCAATTGCTCCAGAAAATATTGGGCAAGCAGCTGCTTGTCACTGCCACGCTCGCGCAACGCAGGCAAATTGACCGTCACTACGCCGAGTCGATAGTAGAGGTCCTCACGGAACTCACCACGAGTCACCGCTTCGGCCAGAGACAGTGAAGACGCGGTTACGATACGCGCTTTGAAAGGTTTAACGCTATGACTGCCAAGGGGCGAAAACTCTCTTTCCTGTATTACACGTAGCAGTTTTGCCTGCAGTGGCAGTGATAGCGTTGTCACCTCATCAAGAAACAAGGTTCCTTCGCCGGCAGCTTCGAAGAGACCAGCCTGATCACGGGAGGCATCGGTAAACGCCCCTTTCTTGTGACCAAACAGTTGTGACTCCATGAGCTGCTCAGAAAAATTGGCGCAGTTCACCGCGATGAAAGGCTGATCCTTGTCATAACCTTCTTCATGGCAGGCGCGTGCTGCGAGTTCTTTACCGGTTCCGGTTTCACCGGTTACGAAGACGGGCACATTAGCGGTCGCGATGCGGGCGATGTCATCGAAGATACTTTGCATCTTGCGATGCCCACTCACCATGCCGTGAAAAATTACCGGCTGAGTTTGACTCTTGGGCAGTTCGAAAAGATTGCCTGCTGGAATTTCCTCGTCAAAGTTGCGCTCGATTACTGCGTTCATGTTCCTGCTCTCCTGTGTGGCTCTCCTGTTTGTCTCCAGTTGAGAGCCTGGTTTCTGATTGCCTGCCTGTGCAGGCTGTTGCACTAGAGAGAGCAGTAGCTGTGCCAAAATGCGAATCGCTATAAAAAACAATAAGTTAGTGGAATTTGGGTCCTGTAGTGATGTATCAATCCTGTAACAAGGCGGGGGTTTGATACGTAACAGCGATGTAACAGCTGAGGTGGGGAGGTAAATAGCGCGTGAACTAGATCACAACCAGTCCGGCATAGAGCCAGACACTGAAGACAAGAGCGGTAACCCAGACCGAGGTTACCCAGAAGGCCATTATGTCCCGCAGTCGCGCATCCCAGGTATCGCCGCCACCAGCCGACTGGTTGCCACGGTTAGTCCAACGTTGTTTGGAGAGACGCGCCAGGCAATAAACCTTTACCGAGGCGTTGAGGAGTTGATTAAAAAAGAGAATGAAGGGCCACTCAATATGCACGGTCTTGCTGTAACGAAACAGAAAGAGACAAAGAAACATACGGGACATGGCAATCCAGATAACGTAACCAGTGAGATAAGCAAAGTCTGCTAACAAGGCCACACTGACCGCGAGTATAGGACTCACCAGCATGGTCCACATTGCAATTCGCTGATCGAGTACACACCACCAGATAAAGAAACCGACTTTACGGGGCCCAAGCTGCAGACAACGGGTACCATTGCGCAGCATATTGCCTGACCAGCGGCGAAAGTTTTGTGTCATGCGCTCGATGCCCGAGCCTTCCACTTCCTCGATGGTGTACACCAAGGCATCGGGCACATAGAGCATCTTGGCATCCTGAGTGAGCATGTAGTACCAGGTACTTTTGTCATCCCCCGACAGGAAACGGAACTTCCCCCAAAGCCAGTGTTCAAGGGAATCAGCTTCCAGCATCCGAATGAACTTGTACTGATTGAGGTGATTGGCCCGGAACACAGACATGCGGCCGGTAAGAGTAAGTACCTTGTTCGACATGGCGTGGGATTGCATGGCAATACGCCGTTGCGCGAAGCGCATGGTCAGCCACGACTGCATCCACTTGGGTCCGAAGCAGAGTACTTCTTCGTCGGTAGTGACTGCCTGCAATTCCGGATCGACACCGAACAATGGGCAGCAGGCGCGAAGAATGCCTGGAGCCAGCACCGCATCACCGTCCATAAACACAATCAGGTCATTCAGATCAATGCGACGCCGTGACATGGCACGTAACACCAGGCCAATGGCCATACGTTTTCCGGAAACATTCTGTCGAATAATGACCAGTTCCAGTGGAATATCCTGCGCGTGCTGGCGGAGATAATTCATGATGATGTTTTCATCATAAGAATCCCCCGAACCTAACCACAGTGTCGCTGGCATACCAGACTTACGCACCTCACGGCAGATACTTTCTACGACCAGCTCGGTGGTGTCTCGTCGCTCGCGGAAGGTAGTCATCATGAAGTGAACCTGGCGCGGTCGCCAGCCGTCTGCCCACAGCTTGTCGGCCTTCTCGCGTAACGAAGGAAAGCGAACACTCTGATAGAGCTCGGAGCGCACAAGATGGGTCATCCACCAGCCATAACGCCAGAATCCGAGAATGCCCAAAGTAATTGTGAAGGTTCGCGTGGCTGGGTCCCACAGCGCATTGCTGGTGTGCATTAACAGCAGAAAAGTAACTGCAAGGAAGCAATACAGTTGTGCCAGGTTCCTGGCATTCCACTTCGGTGGATTGTCGTGAATGGCCTGGCCGCTGACGATCGCTCTGAATTTTTCATTAATCATAGCACCGCCATCTGCAATGACTCGGGCTGCTCTGTAGTCTGCCATCGTGTTATCAGCGGATGATGAAACTGCACGGTGACCGGCGAACCACTGGAGATTTCAGCCGGGCTGACGTCGCCGGAGATCAGCTTCAAGACAACCGACATACTGCGTTCGGGGTTGTAGGCCTGGTTGGTATCCAACTGGGTTGGCGCGATTTCTGTCACCACACCCTGCCACTTCGCAGCATAAATCGATGAGGAGACAGCAGCTTGTTGATTGACCCGCAGCTCCCGCGCATCCTCGTCATTCAGATAAACAATGACCGAAGCTTCTGCGCTACGTTCAAACAGGGCCAGGGTTTCACCCCGTTGAACCTGGGAACCAGGACGTCGATAAATCTCAATGATGCGACCATTATCCGGCGCGTTTAACCTTAGCTCATCCCGGTGTCGATAGACCGCAACCAGTGCTTCGTTGGCGACTGCAACTTCTTGCTGCACGCGGTCTATGTCAATTTCGAGGCTGCGCGCTTCCGGATCCAGATGGGATCCTGAAATTTCCACGACGAGCGCGTGTTTCTTGCGCAGAGCTTCCAGTTCAAGCCTTGCCCGCTCAACCTGCATTTCAGCTTCATCCAATTGCAGATTGATAGCGGGCAAAGACATCTGAAACAGTTCTTGCCCCTGGCCCACATAATCGCCCGTGCTGATTGACGCATTGAGTATCAATCCATCCTGCAGCGCAATTACGGGTTCCACCGGCTTATAGGTCATCGCGGTATCAACCCGTAACGAAAAGAAATTGTTATAAAAAGTCAGGGCTACCAAAGAAAACAAAAGAACCCCGCCCAGCAGATAAAAGGCAGACATAGCAATTAATTTGACTGGTAGTCGGTTTGCCGGTAGTTCGTCTGCCGGGCTGGGGTCTGGTTTGGTAGACACTGGAGTAACGGGTGAATCAATGCGCAGGATGGTGTCCTCTACTGGCACCATAGCACCTCGCACTAACTGCTCGATAAAGTGATGGAGCAACTCCGCCTGCCGCTCTCCAAGATCAATAAACTTGCCAGCCAGCTCCTCTCGCTCCACGTCAATTCGCAGCACCTCCAGATCGACATCGAAGCCGATATCGAAACCCTGGAATGGCAAACTGAAGTGACAGGGAATCTTTTCTCCTATTTCTAAAGATTCGCCTTGGCGCCAGCCACCCACACGCAAGCCACCGAGACTCCAGTCCAGAGCCTCGTACATCTCACCATCGAGCGTTACGGCCAGCGGTGTTTTCACCCGGTGGTGTAAGCGTTGGCAGGCTTTTTCGCGTGTAATTTTCATCAAAATGATTAAGGGCTTCATGCCCTGAAACTAATTTGGACTGCTGTCATTGCAGTTTTAGTGCCAATCATGATGCAAAATTTCTAACTCACTGATTTGTTGCAGAATTTTTTTTGCACAACAATTTCTTTCCAAAAAGTGCCAGGTGTAATTCGCATTTTGCAAATGACGATGTTGCAAAAAGCAATGGGTTCGCAATTTAGAAACTCGTTTTAATCCAGCGGCTTTCACTCAATCCCAATATTCACGCAGCCTGCAGCGATGTTTTGGCATTCTGGCACGAAGGTTGCGATATACCCTGCCAAGACGAATCCCGAATGGGTAAATGACGATGATTTTTTCGAGTAATGTTTTTTTGTTTGTGTTTTTACCAGGCTTCCTGGCTTGTTATTACCTGACACCGAATCAGTTTCGTAGCTGGCCAATCCTGATTGGCAGCTATTTGTTCTATGCATGGTGGCGCATCGACTTCCTCGCCCTGTTTGCGGCGGTAACAGCATTCAACTTTGTAATAGGCCACAAAATTCATGCAAACCGGGCCGTCACTGTTACAGCTAAACGCTGGTTACAACTTGGACTTGTCGGCAATCTGGGCACACTCGCGTACTTCAAGTACGCCAATTTCGGTGCTGACACCGTTAATCTGGTTTTAACGGAATTAGGCACTGATCCCTGGTTGGTTACTCACGTGGTGCTGCCCATCGGAATCAGTTTCTACATTTTCCAGGCAATCAGTTACCTGGTGGATGTGTATCGCGGTGATACACCCCCTACCCAAAGCTTTATTCGATTCGCGGCCTTTATCGCTTTGTTTCCACAACTGATTGCCGGCCCAGTACTCCGTTACAAAGATGTCGCCGATCAATTCGAGTCGCGCACTCACAGCATGGAAAAGTTTTCACAGGGATGTGAGCGCTTCATGGTTGGCTTCATTAAGAAAGTCATCATTGCCGACACTATCGCGCCACTAGTGGATACCGGGTTTGCCATTCAGGAGCCTTCCCTCGCCGATGCCTGGTTAGCGATGTTTGCCTACACAGCACAGCTTTACTTCGATTTCTCCGGCTATGCCGATATGGCTATCGGTCTGGGACTGATGCTGGGCTTTCGGTTCGTTGAGAATTTTAATCAGCCTTACATCAGTCAGTCTATTACAGAATTCTGGCGACGCTGGCATATCAGCTTAAGCAACTGGCTGCGCGATTATCTCTATATTCCTTTGGGCGGTAACCGCGGCAGTGTGGCTAAAACCTATCGCAATCTGTTTCTTACCATGCTGTTGGGTGGCCTATGGCATGGTGCAAATTGGACATTCGTTGTCTGGGGCGCCTACCACGGAACCGTGCTGGCCATTGAACGCCTGCTTGGCGTTAAAGCTGCCTTTGACAGCTTCAGTATCGCTCGATGGCTATTCACCCTTTTGCTGGTGATGTTGGGGTGGGTAGTCTTTCGAGCCGATTCGATCGGTGCTGCCGCGAATATCTATCTCGGATTGGTCAATCTGCAGAACCTGGGCCTGAGTTCCTCGCTGCAAAGCCAGGTGAGTAGCCTGCAGCTTTCGACCTTAGTGATCGCCTGGGTAGTAATTGTTATTCGCGGCCTCAAAGATCGCGTTGATTTCGCTCGTTTGGTGCCAGGTATTGGTCACGCCGTAGTACCAGCTTTCGCTTTGGCAGTATTAAAGCTTTCTGCCCAAAGTCATTCTCCTTTTCTCTATTTTCAGTTTTAGGTTATCGCCATGATCAATCTACTTCGTAGTTTCGTTTTTCTCGCCTTGAGTGCAAGCCTGGGTGTCCATACGACGCTGAACACTTCGTTGTCGGCGCTGGATATAACTACTCAGGAAACGGTTCAGGGCAAAGCGGCGCAGACACTTGAATCACGCTTCGAATCTGCCCTGCCAATTCGCGAGTTCGGCATTAACTTCTGGTCTGCGCTGCGTTATGTCTTGTTTAACAGTGGTGACAACGGTGTGATCGTTGGCGACAACGGGTGGTTGTTTACCTCAGAAGAATTCTATGCACCGGTAGATGCAGCCGACAATGTGGCGATCAATATCAAGACAATCGCTGCGGTCAATGATGCATTGGCTGCACGTAATATTGAATTACTCGTAGTACCAGTGCCTTCCAAGGCAAGAATACATGCAGACAAGGTTCAGAAAATTCCGGATGCCATCCATCGCAGCCTTTACAACTCACTGCTGCGTTTTCTGGAAGGTCAACGGATTGCCCACGTAGATACGCTGGCAACTTTCAGTCGTGGCGACGGCGACTATTTCTTTAAAACCGATACTCATTGGCTACCCGAGGCTGCTGCGCTGACGGCATCCGGTCTTGCACATCTGAAGACTGCAGAGTCTGGTGGTGACTTCACCGTCACCAACGTAAGTCATACCGAGCACCGTGGCGATCTGTTGAACTTTATTTCTCTGGATCCCTGGTTTAGCGATATATCGCCGACGCCAGAGTCATTGATTACCTATGAGGTGGTCACAACCGATTCGGAAATAGATCTGTTTGCAGAACTCCCCGCACCTGAGGTTGCGTTAGTAGGAACCAGTTACTCAGCCAATTCCAAATGGAATTTTGAAGGTGCTCTGAAATTGGCCCTTGATGAGGATGTTGTGAATTTTGCCACGGAAGGTGAAGGCCCCATCGTGCCCATGCTCGATTTTGTCGACAACTATCTGCCGGAATTGCCGGAGCTGCGATTAGTGGTATGGGAAATTCCCGAACGTTATTTGGCACAAGCCTATCCCAGCAGGCTCCCACAACCTTTACCGGGCCTGGCATTGAATACCAGTTTGTAATTTGAGGAAGAGTGATATGAAAAAGACCTTAACCAATGTAATCGCCCTGTTCGCAATGGGTCCAGTCATGGCAACCGAACTTGCTGACGGCGACGACCTGTATGAGAAAGCAGGACCAGACTCCGCGTTTGTGCGCCTGATCAACCTCAGTGGTCAAACCATGAATGCCACCGTTTCCGGCAAGGCTCTGGATGCCAGCGGCCACTGTGCCATGTCTCAGACCGTGATCGTTGAATCAGGACTGCATGCAGTAGAAGGCACGGGTTGGAACTGGCAACAGCAAATGGAAGCCGGCCAAGTCTATACCATCGCTGTCAACGGTGATGTGGTAACGCCTTTTTCCCAGGCTGCGGACCGTAATCCCATGCGAGCCAAGTTCGAAGTATTCAATCTCACTGGTAAGCCTGGCATCAGCGTACGGACTGCCGAGAAAAAGCAAGCCGTGTTCTCTGATATCGCGCCTGCGAACAGAGAAGAGCGCCAGCTGAATCCTTTACGAGTGACCCTGGAGATAGCTACAGAAGATTCGGTTACTCCGATTGAGCCTATAGCGTTCAGTCGTGGCCGCACAACTAGCATGATGATCTGTGACGACGCAGGTCAACTCGCAGTCAATGTGGTTACGGAGTGAGGTGCAGTATGCGTTTGAATAACTCTTTAGTCTGCGGTCTATTCGTGCTCAGCCTGTCCGCTGCCTCGAAAAGCGCTGCAGATAATTCCATCTGCGATGCCGTAATCCCGAACGAAGGCTATCTGAAAAGCTTTCAGGGTTTACAGCGTGGTAACGACCAATGGCTATTTCGCAATCACGACTTGATTGATAGCTTCGGTCCTAATCGTGCCGGCTACAATGGTCTACGCGCGATTCAGCAAAATCTTGCTGAGCGTGGCACAACACTGATGATCGTTCCCTTACCTACACGCGGAATCGTGCATCCCGAGTATGTGCTGGATGAATCGTTCAGTCATAAGCAAGCGGCAAAGAACTACTACCTTTACCTCAATCGACTGCGCAGGGTTGGTTTGGTCGTGCCACCACTGGACAAGTTAACCACTGGTGGCCAGGAGATTCCGTTGTTCTTTGCCAGAGACCATCACTGGACTCCAGCGGGAGCGGCAGCGACCGCACGACTGGTGCAGGAAGAGGTAGCGAAAGCACAACTGCTGCAGGATATACCTGCCCTCAACTTCTCTACTATCGAGGTCGAACAAGACAGCACTACCGGAAGTTACAGCAGGGCTGCGACAGAAGTGTGTGGCACTGAGTACCAGGAAGAATCGTTCCCGGTTTATTACACCGAAGCGGAGCTGGATCTTTTCGCGGAAGTTGCGGAACCGGAAGTGGTATTGGTCGGCACCAGCAATAGCAACGGCGTCAAACACTTCAACTTCGACGGTTTTCTGCGCAAGGAATTAGGTGTCGATGTATTGAACGTTGCAACCAGTGGAGGTGGTTTCGACGAATCACTGATTACTTATTTGGGCAGCGAGAGCTTCAAGCAGAACCCTCCCAAACTCATTATTTGGGAAGTACCTGGCTACTACAGTCTCAGTCAACCAGCGTTCTACGAAACTGTGCTGGGCCAACTGGAGAAGAACTCATGATTAAACGAATTCTTCCCCTGACGATTAGCCTGTTCATGGCGAGTTCGGCAGATTCTGCTGATCTGGAGATTATGCATGAATATCAGTCCAATCCTTTTCACTTGTCCGATGACTACACAGGATCGCGCCTGGTCAATGCACGAGTTTTTCACCAGGAAAATTTCGAGCTACCCAAGCGGCGTGAAATACAGGTCAGCGGCGAGATCGATCACGAGCGATTTCTGGACGTCAGTGATGCTGACAACACCATGGCGCGTATTCGTGGCAGGCTGATCAACCGGCTAAAACTGGGCAAGCGCTCCGCCAGCATTCTGTTCACTACCGATCTAGGTACCAAACGATTTTCCTATATCGATCAGCGAACCGGCGAGCCCTTACTGACCTCGCGCGGCGGTGATATTCGAGAGCGCTTTGCCTATAACTTCTTCAAGCCCAGCGCAGAATTTACCTACCGTTGGAGCTCCAGACTCTCAACCGGTGTCTTCATGGCTGCAGAATCACGAGATTATGTTAACGACTATGACGAACTCGGCCTGGAGGCCCTGGACTACACAGAACTGACTTTGCAACCGACACTTCGCTTTAAGACTGATAATAGCTACTCACGGGCCTTCGTCTATGTGCGCGAGAGAAACTACCGGGAGCGAATGGTGGACAACCTGCAAGGACGCAATATTCCGGGCACGCAATTAAGCTTAACCTTGCGTGGCTACGGCGTCTCCCATCGTCGCGAACTAAACGAAAACTGGACTGTGGAGGCTTATCTTTCTGGATACTCTGTTACAGACAACGGTGTTGGTTATACCAATATGAACGCAACCAACCTGAATGTAAGCAGCCAACACAGACTAAGCAATTCCCGGAATCTGGATTTCTCGGGTCGTTGCAGCCGACGTAATAATGAGAATGTCAGGTTTGTAGATTTTGAAGAAACAGAATTTGGCCGACTCCGAACCGGATGCCAGCTGAATGCTGGCTACGAACAACCAATAGTTCAGGAGAACAAAAGACTGCGCTGGCGCGTTGAAGTCAGTCGCGGCTGGGAAAACAATTCGGAATCTCTCCGCAGTTTTGAGGAATGGGGAATAAGTGCAGGAATCAACTACCGATGGTAAAGAACCTCATTCTCTCTAATCCTCCCCTACTATAAAACTGGCTTGTTTGAATATTTAAACCAAGCCAGTTTCCATTTTTGGAACCTAACAATTTATATATGTTTATCTTTGCAAAATGCTAATGAGATTTGCAGATTGCAAAAAATATTTGCATTTTGCAAATACAGGTCCTCATAAACTTTCTAACAAATCGGCTCTAAACCCCTATTTTTACAATGTTTGGTTAGTCCATCCATTAAAAAGCGCCAGTTGGCACTATTCGTGCAACTAACAAAGCCAAACTAACCAGCAGCCTAAGTGAGTCTACTGATCTTGGTATCAAGATCAGTGCTCACAATTTTTACTGGATAAGTCGGAGCTTATCTGAAATTAGTTTAGAAAATTTTTGGGAATAAATATGACCGCGCAAATTAAACCTGTAATCGGAACACAAGACGACGATGTGCTGAATGGCGGCAACGGACACGAGGTATTTTCCGGGCTTGACGGCGACGACATCATTCGGGCCGGCAATGGCCACGACCTGGCCTACGGTGGGGCTGGTAACGACAGCATTTATGGCCAGTCTGGCAATGACGTACTTTATGGCAGCCTCGGGCCTACATTTGTAGAGATGTCATCCTTTGTGATGGCTGAAGACTACAATGTAAAAGTAATCTTCGAAAATGAGAGTGCTGGCTACCGCAATTCACTAGGTAGTTATGTTCTTGATGAAAACGGCAATATCGCCAATGTTCAATTCCATTTCCCTAATGCCAGCCTGCAGGGATCCGGCGGAAACTTACAGTCCGGCGATGCTTCCGAGATGTTCGTTGAAGGAGGAACACAGATAGGGTTCTTCGTTCTAGCGAATGGTTACTCATACAATGGTGGCTACAATAATCTTGACCTTGCAAGTGGCAATCTTGAATTCCGCAATAGTGATGGCACCGCGGCAACTCTGCAGTCCCATAACCCCCAACTGTGGTTCGTTTCCGACACGGGTGAAGAAATCAAACTCAAGTACCACTCTTACCACAGTGCCGCGGGTGTGGATGGTGATGACTATAGCCTGAATCCGGACGGAATCGCCCATACCGTGGCGCTTTTAAACACCAACGAAGGCGAGATCACTCTGGGGTTTGAAGACCTCTACAACGGTGGTGACCGTGACTTCGATGATTCTGTATTCACAGTTGATATTGGAAAGAGTAACGCCATAGTTCTCGATCCAAGTGTGGAAGGTGCAGATAACGCTGACGGTTTTCAGTCAATTCATAAGTATGTCTATGTCTATAACGAAGACGGAGATCTTCTGAAGTATGACTCTGAAGGAAATTTCCTGGGCCTTAGTGAGCAGAACGACCAAATATTTGGTGGCCGGGGCAACGATACTATCTTTGGCCTTGCCGGACATGACACCCTGAAAGGTGAAGATGGAAACGACACAATCTATGGTGGTTCGGGTAACGACATCATCGATGGCGGAGCAGGTTCAGATACGATATCTGGCGGTAAAGGCGATGACATTATCGTCGGTGACAGTGGTCACGACATACTTGATGGTGACACAGGCGATGACGACATTACCGGCGGCGTGGGTAACGATGAGATCAGCGGCGGTGGCGGTGATGATGACCTTGATGGATCAAGCGGAAACGACATCATCGTTGGTGGTGCTGGCAACGACCTGATTCTAGGTGGCTCGGGAGATGATGTGCTCAATGGCGGCGCATTACGTCAGTCAGGTGAGGTGTTGGTCTCTGACTTTTCCTATCTCTATCAAGACGATGGCAATCTGGCGAAATTCGATGCCGAAGGAAACTTAATTGGAATCTCAAACCAGAATGATGTCATTGACGGTGGTTCCGGCAACGACACGATTGATGGCGCGGCAGGTCACGACCAACTCATCGGTGGTTCTGGCGACGACATAATTTCCGGCGGTTCAGGTAATGACGATGTCAGTGGTGGCTACAACGATGATGAGATCGATGGTGGAAAAGGCGATGACATTCTTCGCGGCGACCAAGGTAACGATGGAATAACCGGCGGTTCCGGAGAAGATACGATCGACGGCGGTGCTGGCGATGATGAGATCAATGGTGGCGGAGATAGCGACAACATTGATGGTGGTGACGGTGGAGACATTATCGAAGGTGGTGCTGGTAATGACATGATCCAGGGCGGCGACGGCGATGATGTGATCTCAGGAGGTGGCCGGGGAACACCTAATCAAGCCCTGGCTGAAACTGAAGAAACCGAAACTACAGATGCGGATGACGAACAGGAATCGGAGGAAGAGGAAGATGATTCTGAGACCGGTTCATGGCTAAGCCGGCTTCTGAACGCATTGTCCGATGATGACGAAGATGATGACGACGATGACGATGATGATGATGATGACGATGATGATGATGATGATGACGACGACGACGACGACGACGACGATGATGATGATGACAATAGTCAGACATCTGGTGCAGAAACTAGTGACAGTTCTGCATCCGAGTCTCCCGCATCTTCCGGCACACAAGCAGAGTACACCTACGTCTATGAAGAAGACGGCAAGTTAGCTAAGTACGATGCTGATGGAAATTTTGTCGGCTACAGCGAACAAGATGACGTGATTGATGGTGGTGCTGGTAACGACACTATCGAAGGGCGCGCAGGTAATGATGAGCTAATAGGTGGTACCGGCAACGATATAATCGACGGTGGTACAGGTAATGACAAAATCAGTGGCGGCGACGACAACGACTCCATCATCGGCGGTAAAGGTGATGATAAGCTGAGCGGCGATGATGGAGACGATACTCTCGATGGTGGCACTGGCGATGATGAAATCCAGGGTGGCACTGGTGACGACATCATTTCTGGTGGTAAAGGTGATGATGTCCTGTCAGGTGGTTCCGGCGATGACGAATTGGACGGCGGCACTGGCGACGATGACATCACTGGCGACCAGGGAAATGACGACCTGTCCGGCGGCAACGATCAGGATATCCTCGATGGCGGAGATGGCAATGACACGATATCTGGTGGTGTTGGCAATGACACGCTGATCGGTGGTGACGGTAATGACACCCTGCTAGGTGGGTCTGGCGACGACACTCTACAACCAGGTTCAGGTTCTGACGTTGTCAATGGAGGCTCTGGCAACGATACAGTTGACTATTCAGACACAGCCGACGCAGTAAACATCGATCTACAGGATAAGCGCACTACCGGCGGTGACTCCGACACTCTGACCTCAGTGGAAAATGTTATTGGCTCAGAAAACGATGACGTTATTCGCGGCAATAAAGAAGACAACGTGATCGATGGTGGCAATGGCGACGATACCATTCGCGGCATGACAGGTAGCGATACCTTAACGGGTGGTGAGGGTAGCGACACTTTCGTATGGCGCCAGTCGGACATTGACAATAATGCGGATACGATTACTGACTTTGTTACTGACGAGGATGTGCTGTCTTTCGATCTGATAGACGACTTAGCGGATCTTGAAATCGATCAATGGCTGAACATCGATGAGCCAGGGGACAATGCCACCTTGTTAGTCGATCTGGATGGTGACAGTGATTTTTCCAATGCCTCAGTTCTGGTTGAGTTGATTGGTGTTACCGACAGCTCATTCGACAACTGGATTATTGTAGTCTCATAGATTCGTCTGTCCTCTGAAGAGGACTATTGCCCAAAGCCTGATGACTTTACAGTTGTCAGGCTGTTTTCTTTTTTGATGTGAATATTTCAGGCCAGATCGAACTGTTTCATCTTGCGCCACAAAGTCATACGACTAATACCGAAATGCTGGGCGATGGTCTCACGATGCCCACCGAATTTCTCAATAGCCTCTTCCAGACTTTCCCGTGTAACTTGAAGACGCTGCGTTTTAGGTTCGGCAGTAGGCATTGATGTTGCCTGGGTGCTTGCTGTTGCCGCAGGAGCTCTGAGTGTCGGCGGCAACTTTTCCAGTGTCACAATACTCTCTTCTTCTGTCGCCAGGGCAGCAACATAAGTACAGACATTTACCATCTCCCGTACGTTACCCGGCCAGGGGTAACTATCGATGCATGCATAAACCGCTTCGTCCACCAGCATAGGTTTATGTCTGTGCCTTTCCAACTGATTTTCCAGGAAGTAATCGAACAGCATGCCCTTATCGCCTGTGCGTGCGCGCAACGGTGGCAGGCTTATTGGCATAACTTCCAGGCGATAGCGTAAGTCTTCCCTGAAATTACCTTCGCTTACTGCTTGCTCCAGACTGGTGGACGAAGCAGAGATAACTTTCACATCAAAAGGAATGACCCTTGTTTCACCGACGGGTGAGTATTCTCGCTCCTGTAATACTCGTAACAGTTTCGCTTGCAGTGGCAGGGGAATCTCAGTGACTTCGTCAAGAAACAGCGTGCCTCCCTCTGCTTCTGCCAGCAAGCCTTTTTGATCCTTATCTGCACCGGTGAATGCACCTTTCTTATGACCAAACAATTGGGATTCGAGCAATGACTCTGTGAGATTTGCACAGTTAAGAGCAACAAATGATTGCCCGGAGCGCTCGCTCTCCAGATGTATAGCGCGTGCAATTAGCTCTTTTCCCGTACCAGTTTCACCGTGAATAAAGAAGGGTGCTTCGCTGGTTGCGGTCTGGCGGACGATTGCGATCTGCTGATTGAGTGCTTGATCGGAAGTCACAATCCCGTGAAAACTTACCTCGTCACTGGGCTGGACAGAAGCTCGTTCAGCACTTAAAACAGAAGGTGCGACCTGGACCCCGGGCCCTGCATTCTTAAGCGCCAGTTGTTCGGCGACCAGATTACGAAGCTGGTTATTGTTCCAGGGTTTAACAATAAACTTGTGAATGATTCCCTGATTAAAGGCATCGGTGACAGATTCAAAGTCACTGTACCCACTGATCAGTAAACGCCGGGTATCAGGTTGTACCTCGGCTACCTGCGCAAAAAACTCTGTGCCGGTCATACCAGGCATGCGCTGATCGGAGATTATCAGATCGAAACTTCTGGTAGTGCACTGGATCAAGGCTTCCATGGGATCCTGAAACCGAGACAAGGCATAATCTTCCGATGCGAAAAGTCTCGCAAGAGACTTCAGCACGTACTCATCGTCGTCCAGTATCAGAAGGTTATACATTGGGAGAAATGTCTCAGTTTCATCGCTCAATACTGAGTATAATCTAACCCTGATAGCTAAGTCGCGATCAGATTACTCCGCTCCAGCAGTGGCTCGGTTTCTATAGGAAAACAGTTATGAAAGGCATTGTATTCACGACATTCAACGATATGGTCGAACAGCAGATCGGTATCGACGTTTGGGATCGTATACTCGATTCGGTCAAACCGGAATCAGAAGGAATCTACACGTCAGTAGAAGATTTTCCAGATGAAGAGTTGATTGCCATGGTGAGCGAGTTATCAACAATTACTGGAACGCCAGTCCTGGATCTGGTACAGGCGTTCGGGCAGTATTTGTTTCACGCCCTGGCGATGCGACATCCTATATTTGTAGACGAAAAATCTGACTTCATCGAATTTTTGAAGAGTATTGAGGATGTAATTCACAAAGAAGTGAAGAAGCTGTATCCAAATCCAAATCTACCTTCCCTGCAATGGGAACAACCTGATAAAAATACACTTATCATGTTCTACCGCTCACCTCGCAAGCTGTGTCATCTGGCAGAGGGACTTATAAAGGGCGCTGCAGAACACTATGGTGTGGAGTATAGCTTCGCGCATCCAATCTGCATGCATGATGGACATGATCACTGCCGCTTCGAAATTCGAGTCAATGAGTAACGAGCAAGACTACAAGCGTGCTTACGAAAGACAGCGAGCGGCAAGAGAGAAAGCCGAATCGCTGTTAGAGGACCGCTCACGCGAGCTCTATGAGGCAAACGAGACGCTGAAGTCTGCCTATGACGAATTAAGCGAGCAAAAGAATCAGTTAGTACAGCGGGAAAAGCTGGCCTCTATCGGTTTACTCGCTGCCGGTGTTGCTCATGAGATAAACAACCCGGTTGGATTTGTAAAAAGCAATTTACAAACACTCGAAGACTACACCGCTTCCTATACCTCCGCCTTTCTGGCCTATAGAAAACTCGTAGAGTCGGTAAGAGATCATTGCTCTGAAGATGTACAGGATCAGATCAGCGAAATTGATGAGATCCTTGCCACTTCAAATCTTGAATACATCGCGAAAGACGGAGTGGACTGCATTCATGAAAGTCTTTCAGGCATCGCGCGAATAGAGGAGATTATTGTCAACTTGAGCGATTTCGCTCGTACTGAAGGTGATAATCGAGTTCTTTGCGATATCAACGTTCTTATCGAAAACACACTGAAACTCGTATGGAATGAAGTGAAATACAAGTGCGAAGTAGTCAAGGAGTTTAGCGATGTTGCTGGCGTCTATGGTTGGCAGGGCCAACTGCGACAGGTATTTGTCAATGTCATCGTTAATGGCGCGCAAGCAATAGAATCCCAAGGTACGATAACGATTAGAACTCACTCTGATGCAGACTATGTCCACATAGACTTTATTGATGATGGCCCTGGCATCGATGAAGAGGTGATTGGCAAGCTGTTTGACCCTTTCTTTACTACCAAAGAAGTTGGTTCGGGCACCGGTCTCGGTCTGTATGTAAGCCATGGCATAGTTACCAAGCACCACGGCAAGATTTCTGCAAAAAACAATCTAACAAAAGGGGCCTGCTTTACCATTTCGCTACCTATCGAAATGCGAAAAAATCGGCGTGAACGCCGGGAGGGCTAGAATATGGCTTGTATCAGCAGGTAACTTTGATACATATGTTACATCCCTGATACGTACTTCGTTCCAGAAATTAGCCGAGAAACCTCGTTTCCCCGGCCCAAACAGCTAAATTCCCTCTATTCCCCATTATTTCTGACCTCAAACTGTTTCCCCAAGTCTGAATCAGGCTGAAAATTATGACCGAGTTCACAACTCGATCTTCAATCTGACAGCATGGCACAGCGCTTGCGATTAATACCGGCAATGAAACAAATTGAGGCAATTACCATGAGTAATCGACGTAAATCCATTTTATTAATTGATGACGATAGTCTGGTCGCCAACTCATTGGCGCGTATGCTGCGTAGCAGACAGTTTGATGTCAGCATTTGCCCTGACCCCAAATCTGCATTGGCGTTTTGTGACCGCATGAAGTTTGACCTGATCATCACAGACCAACGCATGCCAGTGATGAATGGCACTGAGTTTGCTGCGCGAGCAAAGGAGAAGCAACCGCAGGCCCGTTGCATACTAATTAGTGGGTACAGTGACTGCGCGAGCGTGATTGATGCGTTTAATAAGGAGCATATCCACCAGCACGTCAGCAAGCCCTGGGACAACTCCTATTTGTTAAAGGTAGTAGATGAACAAATTCAGCTTGGTGAGAAAAAGGAAGCAATCGAAAGAGAACCATTACGATTGGTAGCTAGTTTCTGATTACAGGGTAGCTCCAGGCAAACAGGCCCATCAATTCTACAGATAGAATATCTAACAGAAGTTACGCAACACTAATCTCATAGGTAATGCCGTCAGCGCCTTTGCCGGTAAAGCCGTTTTGGGAACTGAAGTAGAAGCGCTGGTGGCTGGGACTGAACGCCGGGCCGCAGATCTCTGACCGATCCTGCCCGACAATCTGAACAATCGGAAAGACTTCGAGATCCGGTGAGATGGCAACGATCTGCATGTTGCCTCCGTCTTCGGCTACCAGAACGTCTCCAGCGGGAGTAATAACCACATTATCTACTCCGGTCAGAATTGGATTACTGCTGGTGGCAGCATCATAGATTATGTCCAGTTGTTGCGTGTCCGTATGGTAGCTCCACACCCGGTTGTCACCCTTGGTTGTGAAGTACACGACACCTTCATGTAATGCTATTCCTTCACCGCCATCGAATGGAGTATAGGAAGGCACCTGACGCCTTGTAGGTACAACACTCGCACTGGGATCGGGAACCTGAATCCAGGCGATGAACTTCTGCCCTTCTTGCTCGACGACTGCTGCGATTTCCAGGCGACCGTTGTCCAGGTCGGGTAGCCCTGCTTCGGAAACAAAACGATATAAGCCGCCATCGGGTGTGTCCTCGGTGAGGTAGGCACAATCGTTGGCCATGTCGATGGCTACGGCTTCATGGCTGTAGGTTCCCATGGTGGGCCGCACCACGGCCTCGCGATTGCCGTTAGGATCACATTCATAAACCTGACCATTATCAAACTCTTCACAGCTCAGCCAGGTGCCCCATGGAGTGGCACCACCGGCGCAATTGCGACTGGTGTTGTCACAAATGGAATAGCTATCCACCACGTTACCTGCAGCATCGAAACGAATGGCACCGACTCCGCCCCGGCGCAGGTCTGCCTCGGAATTGGAGACATAGATCCAACCGCCATCATCGGTGGCATAACAGGCGCCGCCGTCAGGAGAGGAATGCCAGCGATAGCTGGAAGACGCGACTGCAGGTTGCCCACTGCGGGCCACGATGCGAGATTGAAAGCCCGCCGGCAGCATAAGGCCATTGGCGTCGGGAGGCTGCAACGGTCCCAGGTCTTTCACACTATGAAACGGTGCATCGATTTGTGCCAGGCTGAGTTGAGTAGCACCACCTGCGGCAAAGAAACTGGCGCCAGCAATGCCCATGCGCAGGAATTCCCTGCGTTGCAGGACGATGTCGGAAGATCTGATTTTAGTAGTCATTGTTACAGTGTAACGAACTCTGTGTTGCAGTAGTTTGACATAACGCAGGGCCTTTTATTGTATGCTTGTGGCTACTTTCAGTCGCACTATCGCGAACCTTATCGAATTCAGGAAACTCACATGATCTCTCGCCTTAGTTTTATCGCTGCCCTGGCCCTGATAATTGGAGCTTGCAGTGAAGAACCCACCGTAGAAACCCCGCCAGCAGTGACTGTCTCCATGGAAGAGACGGATCGTCTCAATGCCTGGTTTGAAGAAAAGAACGAGGAACGTCTACAGTTCAGCCCCATCGAGTTAACCACCCTGGGCCGCAAGGAACAGTATGACCGCATCGATGAGATGTCCATGGAATCGGTGCAGGAACAACTGGATTGGCAGGCAGCTACCGTCGAAGAGCTACAAGCCAATTTCGACTACGACATCCTGGATTTTGAAGCCAAGACGTCTTACGACTTGTGGGTGTATCTGTATGAGCAGGCACGGGACAATTTCGCCTTCGCACAGCAGGAATACATCTTCGAACAGATGGGCGGTATGCATGATTCACTGCCGGTGATCCTGATGAATTACCACCAGGTAGAAACGCTGAGTGATGCCGAAGCTTACATCTCCCGCATCGAAGGCGTGGGTAGAGCACTTGGGCAGCAACTGGATTGGGCACAATACAATGCCGAACGCAGTGTGCGACCACCACGCTTTGCCTATGAGTTTGTCATCGATGCTTCCCGGAATCTCATTTCCGGGCAACCTTTCGATGACAGCGAAACTGATTCCGCACTCTGGAGTGATGCACAGACCAAGATAGACAGCCTGGTTGAGAGCGGCGAGATAGAAGAAACAACGGCGGACGAACTGAAAGCCCGCGCCCAAACTGCTTTACAGAATTCTTTTCAACCAGCATACACCGAGTTAGTGGAATGGCTGGAAGAAGACATGATGCGCGCACCGGCAGAACCGGTTGGTGTTTCTGCACTGCCGCTGGGTACCGCTTTTTACAATCAGATGCTGCGCTCTTACACTACCACGGACCTGACTGCAGATGAGATCCACCAGATTGGTCTGGATGAAGTTGAACGCCTGCGAGCTGATATGGAAGCGATTAAGGACGAAGTGGGTTTTGTGGGTGACATGCAAGCCTTCTTTCAGTTTGTTTCCAATGGCTATCAGTTTTTTTATGCCAACAATGATGAAGGACGTCAGCGTTATCTTGACGAGTCTACCGAATACATCGAGAACATGAAGGAATTGCTGCCGGAGTACTTCGGTATTCTGCCGAAAGCAGACCTGGTGGTGAAACGGGTAGAGCCCTTTCGTGAACAGGACGGTGCGGCGGCTCATTATTTTCAAAGCAGTCCCGATGGCTCGGTGCCCGGTGTGTACTACATCCATCTTTCGGACATGAACGCCAACCCTATTACTGAACTGGAAGCCGTGGCCTACCACGAAGGTCTGCCCGGCCATCACATGCAAATCGCCATTGCCCTGGAACTTGAGTCTGTGCCGTCTTTTCGCAGTCAGTCCTTTTTTAATGCTTATGTAGAAGGTTGGGCCCTGTACACCGAGTTGTTAGCCAAGGAGATGGGCGGCTATCAGGATCCCTACTCTGACTTTGGTCGCCTGGTTAGCGAGATGTGGCGCGCCGTCCGATTGGTTGTAGATACCGGTTTGCATGCCAAGGGCTGGTCGGAGCAGCAGGCCATCGATTATTTCGCCGCCAACGTTTCAACGCCATTGCCCTCGATTGTGTCTGAGGTGCGTCGCTATCTGGTGCTGCCTGGCCAGGCCACCAGCTACAAGATTGGCATGTTGAAGATACTGGAACTGCGCGAACGCGCGCGTGAAGAATTGGGAGACGCCTTTGATATCCGCGACTTCCATGATGTCGTCCTGGGCGGTGGTGCCTTACCGTTGGATATTCTGGAGCGTCGGGTTAACAACTACATCGAAATGACGCGAGTGTAAGCGAATTGCGAGTTTAGCCAACTCGAAACTCCTACATAAAATCTATATATAGAAGCAAGACATCATTAATCGCATGCTGCCGGACGGCTATGAAGTAGAACCCCTATCATCATTCAGTTGTGGTATTCGTTCCTGCAGTCGAATTGGGTATGGACTCCGGTAAGCACAGCTACAGACACTCAAAGTGACTACAGAGCGAACTTTCTGGCGTTTTCAATATCACATTCGAGCGACTGAAACTGTAAATCGGGTCGGTATGCCCACTGAATCTCATCGGAAACAGACCCTACCAAATACTCTGGATCTTCCAATTCGTATGCATAAGTAACTGCTGAGCCATCTTCGTTGAGTGTTAAGCGTTCAATCAGGTGCTTGCGCTCACCAGAAGGAATCCCTGTGGCATTGCCCTGACGATGTGGAGTGAAGTGCGTCGTATCGATAACAAGTGTGCTTCCTTCCCAATAGCCGATAGAGTGCCCGAATAGCGATTCCACCGCGCCAGCGTGAGAATCCCGATTCATAAATATCGTGCGCTCTATGGATTCGTGCTCAGCTCGCAACAAAACCACATCGTCTCGGATTTCGATGGACTTGATGTCAGGAACCAGCATCGTGGCAGGTGGTGTACTGCCAGGCATACAGTCAAGTGCCGGATTGTCAGTGACTTCCACATAACTCTCCAGAGCTTGTCGTCCCTTTTCAGTCAGATTCAGCTGTGATGCCGCGATCAACTTAACGTTCGCCTGGTAGCTGAAATTGGTTCCCCAGGTTCCGGCCAGGCTTGAGGCCCGCTCAGTAATCGCGGCATCTTGACCTGGCAGTGCGGCGAGCGATTGTTCAAGACCTAATATATCGCCATCATCAAGTTCCAGAGAGGCAAATAAAAAAATGTTGTCAGCAGCGTTACGACCGGGGTTGCCGTTTACTTTTACACTGGCTCCAATCCCAATAGTCTCTCGCGACCAACCTGCACGCCTAAGGGCAGCCGGAGGAGGCCCTTCTATCTCCCAGGTGACTTGTTCCCCATCTTCGTTAGTGCCATCAATATAGATATACACGTGGGGGTTTCTCCAATCGAGCCTTGAAACCACACCGTTGATCGAAGCGTCAGTTTCTGTATCAAAGCGAACATTTGTAAGATGATGACTGAAAGTCGGAATGGATAGCATCGTCCCAATTAACAGAACCACAGTGAACCAGGTTTTGTGCTTGACTCGGGATAGTGTCGCAATTGTCATTCTGAATCTCCTGGGTGTCGGGTTCTTCAACGCAGTGTGAATGACCCTGCACCCGTTCTCAAGAGGGCTGAGCCCAGTTCTTTTTTCTTCGTTCAATGTCGTAACGACGAAGGGGAACTCATAATGTTACAGATTATCTGGAACCGTTCACGGGAAAGCATAGACGCGCATTCGGGGCCATTTACACCAGTTTCATAGTGACTACTCTCCCCGCTCGTCGTTCCTGGTATGAGGGATGACACTATCTCGTTGTTTGATGAAGCCGGGTCCGGCACGGTCGCTACGACACCTGCGTTTGATGTGCTTTTCAGCAAACATGAGGAAGTGATGCTCCTGGCGGGTAACCGGAAATCTTCAGCGCGCTGAGGGTGTGCTGATGCGTGAGCCTACGCTCTGCATTGTCGCTCTATGGTAGTAGTTTCGAGTTATTCGAAATAGCTCGATTAGTTTCATTCGCTTGAGCCAGCAGCAATTCAAACTCTCCCGGTTTACCGAACAACGCACACCAAAGCTGATCCCCAGTTTGCGCCTGCTTAACATTTGCAATCAACTTGGGTATTTCAGATAGCCAGACTTTAACGGGATTCACACTTTCAAAGTCTGTTGCCAATCCGTAACGTGGAGTTTCCTCCTCTTTCTGATAGGTACCGAACAGGCGATCCCAAATAATCAATATTCCACCGTAGTTTTTATCGATATATTTCTCATCGCAGCCATGGTGCACGCGGTGATTCGCTGGCGTGTTTAACCAGTTATCCAGAAAACCCAACTTGCCGATAAGTTCGGTGTGAATCCAGGTCTGGTAAGCCTGTACCGCCAATATGGCAAACAGGATGAGTTCTGGCGTGAAGCCAAGAAAAACCAGAGGCAAATGAAAAACACCTGAGAGGAATCCCTCACCCGGACCGAAGCGGACCGCCACAGTGATATTCATGAAACGAGAAGAATGGTGTACGGCGTGTTGCGTCCAGAACAATCGTACTTCGTGGGCAAATCGGTGCTCCCAGTAATAAATGAAGTCAGCGATTAACAACACAACAACGATGGAAACAGCAGTAATCGGAACTGTCCAGGTAACGAAGTTTGCCGCGAGATATTCGTAAGCTAAATAGAAAGACGAAAAGATAAAGACTTCGATAAGCAAATAGGGAATCTGAGTTGAAATACTGGCAAACATGTCCAGAAACTTACGTCCCTCAAACCTGCCCGAGAAAAAACTCTTCAAAATCTCTATCGCGAGGATGAAGAGTCCGATGGTGGTGAAAATCTCGTCGAAAGACGTACCCAGTTGTTCAATACTGTCTGCATTCATGGCTTTGCTGCTCCTAATCCAGTGGTCAGCGAACGCCAGGCAAGATCCGCTGCCTGCTGTGCTGTGGTTTCACCTTGCTTAACGCTCTCCCAACCCGCGTACAATAAAGCGTTGTAAACATGCGTGATCCAATCAGAGGAAACCGACGCATCAAACAACCCTTCTGTCTTGGCGGCTTCGACCATTTCACGGGTGGCATCATCGGCTTGCCGGAACTGCTCGGCAATCTCCGCATCGTTTTCGATTGGATGCTGAGTGATAAATCCATGACGATCGCCTAGGGGAATAAGTGCCGCCAGCGACAAGCGCAAGACTTCCGTTGCACTCTGCGCATTGGCACAGGCTGACTCGACCGCTTCATCCATTTCGTCGATAGCCACCAGCGCCAGCGTTCTGATCAGATCATCACGGCTGGAAAAATGCCTGTGCAGGGTGGCGCGCCCTACTCCAGCCTGGGCGGCCACTTCCGCCAGCGAGGCACTGGCATCGCGACTAAACAGCACGAAGGCCGCTTCCAGAATGGAGTCTTTGCTACTGAGTCTGACTGGCTGCATGATGAGACAATAATGTCTCATATGGGACACACATGTCAAGCATTGGTTAAGAGTGGGCTGTATGCCCCGGAATATGGGAAGGGCTGTACTTTTACCGGGACCCTGTTTTAATACAGAAACCACCTTTTTTACCGGTTTCCGTCATGAAGCGAGCTCAATCATTAATAAAAGTACTCCCGTGCTTAGCAATCTTTCTTGGTTTATGGCTTGGCTCCTCAGTCTCAGCCCAGGATCTGGAAAACGGCGAAACCCTGTACCGCACGCTATGTGCACGTTGCCATGGCATGTTGGGTGAAGGCGGCGAAGGCCCGAGTCTGAAACGAGCCCGGTTGATTCATGCGCCGGACGATCAGGCCCTGGTTTCCGTCATCGTCGGTGGGATTCCGGGCACTGGGATGCCCGGTTCACGACAATTGCGCGGCGAAGACGGGCCGGATGTGGCTGCTTACGTGCGCAGCCTTGGACAACTGCCCCCGGAACAAATGCCCGGCGATCCTGCGGCCGGGGAAGTGATCTATAACACCACCGGCAACTGCGCCAGCTGCCATATCCTCAATGGTGAAGGTACAGGTATTGGACCGGAGTTAAGCAATGTCGGTCAGCGTCGCAATCTCGAATACCTGCGGCGCTCAGTCACCAATCCAGAAGCAGACCAACCAAAACTGGTAGATCGTTTTCGCGGATCACTTAACGCGTTCCTGACTGTGCGCATCGTTTCAGAGTACGGCACTTACGAAGGTATGCGCGTGAACGAAGACGCCTTCACCGTGCAGATGCGCGACATTGCTGGCAATTACTATTCGTTTGAGAAGGGCGACCTTATCAGTTATGAGAAAGCCCTCGGTCATTCCTTCATGCCCGGTTATAGCGCCATGCTCACAGAGCGACAGATCGATGATGTGGTTTCTTATTTAATGAGTTTGCGCTAACGGAGAAGTTTGATGAAAGGGAAAACTATTACGGCGCTGGCGCTTTTATTTTTTACTGCAAACAGTATTGCGGACGTCCCCTACTCTGCCTTGTTGGCCGATGAAGCCAACGGCGAAGACTGGCTGTCCTATTCCGGTGGTTACAAATCCGAGCGCTTCTCGCCGCTGAGCCAAATCAACACGAACAATGTTGATCAGTTAAAAGTTATCTGGGCTTACCAGATGCAGCCCACTGGCATCAGCGGTGCGGCCTTACAGGAATCCACACCGTTAGTGCACGACGGCATAATGTACTTAACGGAATCACCCAGCAGCGTGTCGGCACTTGATGCGCGCAGCGGACGTTTGCTCTGGCACTTCGTGCCGGACATTACTAATGATGTACTCAACATCGGTTTTCCTCGCATCAATCGTGGCGCCGCGCTGTTGGATGACAAAGTCTATGTGGCTACCCTGGATGGCAGACTATTTGCCCTCGATGCCGGAACTGGCGCAGTGCGTTGGGAATCTTTCGTGGCTGACAATGCGCTGGGTTTTTCCTTAACACTGGCACCTCTGGCCCTGAATGGAAAAATTATCGTGGGTGTGAGCGGGGCGGAAGCCGGTGTGCGCGCCTTCGTAGACGCCTATGATGCAGAAACCGGTGAGCGACTCTGGCGTACCTTTACAGTTCCCGCACCCGGGGAACCGGGCAGTGAAACCTGGCAAGGCGATGACTGGGAAACTGGCGGCGGTTCGACCTGGTTCACCGGTTCTTACGATCCCGATCTGGATTTGTTGTACTGGACTACCGGTAACCCGGCACCGGACTGGAATGGCGATCTGCGTCCTGGTGACAATTTATTTACTTGCGCGGTACTCGCGTTGGACCCCGATAGCGGCGAGATGCGCTGGCATTTTCAATTCACACCACACGATACCCACGACTGGGATGCCAATCAGATTCCTGTATTAGTGGACGGTGAATTCGAAGGCGAAGACCGTAAGCTGTTAGCACTGGCCAATCGCAATGCCTTCTACTATTTATTAGATCGGGAAACCGGTGAGTTTTTATTAGGTGAAGAATACTCCTATCAGACCTGGGCAGAAGGCATCGATGAGAATGGTCGTCCTATCGTAATTCCCAACACCGAACCAACTCGTGAAGGCAATCTGGTATGGCCCAGTTTACAGGGTGCCACTAATTGGTTTTCACCTTCTTACAATCCCAACACCGAACAACTCTTCGTGCCCAACCGACGCATGGGAGCTATCTACTTCAAGGCGGATGTAGAGTATGAGCCCGGTATGCCTTTTCTTGGCGGTGGTGAACAACCACTGGATGGCGATGACGCGTCCGGCGCCATTCTTGCTCTGGATGTGATGACCGGTGAACAGCAATGGGAATTCGAACTGCAGACGCCGCTGTGGTCCGGGGTCATGGCAACGGCCGGAGGTTTAGTGTTTGGCTCCAGCAATGAAGGCAATTTCTTTGCGCTGGATGCGCAAGACGGTGACCCCCTGTGGTTTTTTAATACTGGAGCGCATATTCGAACTAACCCCATGGGCTTCGCCGTGGACGGCAATCAACGAGTCGCCATCATCGGTGGTCAAACTATGTTCGTGTTCGGTTTGGAGTAATTCCTTAGTCAGATATCGAGACAGATGATCACTATAAAAACTAAGTCCGCTTCTCACCCAACTTCATTTGCCCCTGGCCTTGTCACCTCCTTACTGTTGCTTTCTGTCAGCGCAACGGCACAGCAGCAAGCCGCGGGTGACTGGCCCTATTTCGGCGGCGACAATTCCTTCAACCGATACTCAGCCCTCGATCAAATCAATGCATCAAACGTAGATGAGCTGAAAGTCGTCTGGCGCCGCGATGCCACTGCCGCTGACTTACGAGAACAATACGACGGACTGCAACACAACAAGAACCTGCGTGCGACTCCGGTCATGATCGATGGCGTGCTGTATGCTCAAAATGCATTCGGTTTGGTAGAGGCCTTTGATCCGGCAACCGGTGAAACGATCTGGACTCAGCAGCCTTACGAAGACAGTCTATTGGAAGCTGCCGGCATCAGTTCTCGCGGAATTGCGCACTGGGACCAGGGGTTGGATCAACGATTGCTGTCAGTACGTGGGCAATACCTTTATGCACTGAATCCACAAACCGGGGAAACCTTTCCTGACTTTGGCCGCGAAGAACCAGGAAGAGTGAAGCTGTCGTCCAACGAAAGTGATTCAAATAATTTCGCACTCACCACCTCGCCACTGGTAATCGGAAACGTGGCAGTGCTCGGTGGATTTCTAAACGGTGCCGGTGACGGTGGCACGCGCAAGGAAGCGGCACCGGAGAACATTCGGGGTTTCGACGTGCGCACCGGCGAGCAGGTGTGGGAGTTCAATGTGGTTCCCCGTCCCGGTGAGTTTGGCTATGACACCTGGGGCGATGGCTCTGCTGAATACTCGGGCGACCTCGGTTCCTGGTGCTGTCTCTCTGCCGATTCCGAATTGGGAATCGTCTATGTACCTTTAGGCGCGCCTACTTCTGCTTATTATGGTGGTCATCGGCCCGGCGACAACTTGTTTGCCAATAGTCTGGTTGCTTTGGATGCGGAAACCGGCGAGCGTGTCTGGCACTTTCAGATGATTCATCATGACCTTTGGGAATACGACAATTCCAGTCCACCTATCCTGGGTGATATCACAGTGGAAGGCGAAACCATCAAGGCAGTGATGCAGGCAAACAAGAACGGTTTCGTTTATGTGTTTGATCGCGCCACAGGTGAACCGGTTTGGCCGATTATCGAAACCCCCGTACCGCAATCGACTGTAGCAGGCGAGTCCACCTCAGCGACTCAACCTATACCCAGCAAACCACCTGCATTTGATCGGCAAGGGATCAGCGAAGATGACTTAATCGACTTCACGCCCGAGCTGCGCAGGCAAGCTCTGGAACTGCTTGCAAACTTCACTCTTGGTCCGCTTTATACGCCGCCTTCTCCCTGGTCGGAGGAAGGCAACCAGGGAACCATTACTGTTCCCGATGCCTGGGGCACTGGCAATTGGAACACCGGTGCCTTCGATCCCGAGACCGGCATGTACTATGCCGTGTCATACACCAATCCGGGAAATCTCGGCATCGCGCCAACTACAACCAATGGCGCTACCATGACTCACTCTATCGCCCTTGGCTCTCCCGATGCACCAGACATTCAGGGCATACCCCTGGTTAAACCACCTTACGGTCGCATTACCGCTCTGAATATGAACAGCGGCGAATTGGTATGGACAGTGGCCAATGGCGATGGGCCTCGAGATCATCCCTTACTGCGGGAACTGAACCTACCACCGCTTGGCACTCCTAATCGTCCTGCACCTTTACTCACCAGGACTTTGTTGTTTGTCGGTGAAGGTAGCGATGCTGTCATCGGTACCGTTCCCGGCGGCGGTGGAGCCTACGATGATGATGATAGTGGCTTCGATGAATCCTGGCGCTGGGGAACTGCGTTTCGTGCCTACGATAAAGCAACTGGCAGCACCGTCTGGGAAACGGATTTACCTGCCGGCACTACCGGCGCCCCCATGACTTACATGCACGAAGGCAAACAGTTTATCGTGGTGCCAGTTTCATCTCGTGGAGCAGAGCCGGAATGGGTGGCATTGGCTCTACCTTGAGTGCCCATCAGCGGGCCGGATTTCCACCCTGGCATTGATTATCAACTGTGACCGGGCGCTTGATCTCACTCGAAGTTCCCATCGTAGTTGGAAATACTTATGGGACAAATCACTTCTCTCTTCGCACATAAAGTAGTCGGCGTTGCTGAAGACTCGATCAACGGCTCTTCGCTGCTTGCATCCATAGGCATCGATCCTACCGCCCCTGTCGACCCGTCGATCATGGTCAGCGACAGTGACTACTATAGATTCCTGGAAAATGTCGCCAGCGCAGAGCAGTCCGGTCACACCCTTGGTCTGCGCGCTGGCAATTCCATGCGCTGCGATGACTACGGCGCCTTTGGTTTGGCCTGGAAAACTGCATCTAATCTGCGAGGATCTTTTACCAGAGCGGAACGATACTGGCGTGTGATGACCAGTGTTTCGGTTTACACCATCGAGTCAACGGACGATGGCTCGTTTGCTCATCTGCATCGCGAAGGAAAACGGGATCTGGGAATGCGACTCTCTAATGAAGCAACGGTCGCCAGTATGTTTACTATCAGCCGCGAAGTTGCGACAAAGCCAGTACAACTGCGTGGCGTATTTTTCAAACATGCTGCGCCCGGGATTGTGGCGGATCATGAGGCATTCTTTGGATGCGAGGTGCATTTTAATGCCGATCGCGACGCGTTGTTGATAGCAAACGAATCCATGCGAGCTCCCAACAAATTCGGCGATGTGGCAATTACCCAGTTTTTTGAAACTCATCTCGAAGCGGAAGTAACCCAATTCGAAGATGACAATGCGCTGGATAAACAAGTGAAGACGCAGATATCGCGGGCGCTCAGTGAAGGTGTTCCAAATATAAGTGATATCGCCAGCGAGCTGGCCATGAGCGGTCGCACTCTGCAGCGCAAGCTCTCGGACCAGGGTCATTCTTACCAATCACTGGTGGATGATGCCCGCAGGGAACTTGCGGAACAGCTACTAAAGCAAAGCCAACATTCCCTTGCTAACATCGCCTTCCTCACCGGATTCTCGGAACAGAGTTCATTCAATCGGGCCTTCAAGCGCTGGGCTGGTCAGACTCCACGCTCCTACCGCCTCGCCGCTCAATCCAGGTAAGCTCTGCAAAAAATGGCAGCTTCGGCCAAAAACTTGGCACTAGCTGTCAATAGCACTATCCCCTGAATCTTTACTATTTCTCCTGACTTCATTAAACGCTGGAAACAATTCAGGAGAAAATCATGAGTAATACTGATCGAAAGTACACTTTGGTCACTGGTGGCACTGGCAAGACCGGTCGCCGCATTGTGGAAAATCTGCAAAGCATGGGGGTGCCAACTCGAGTCGGTTCGAGGTCCTCCACACCTTCCTTTGACTGGAACAACGATTCCAATTGGGATGAATGCCTGGAAAACGTAGAAGCTGTTTACATCAGCTACGCGCCTGACCTGGCCATGCCCGGTGCTACTGACACCATTCAAGCCTTTGTGGACCGTGCAGTGGTAAGCGGGGTTAAGCGATTAGTGGTGTTGTCAGGCAGAGGCGAAGAAGAAGCCCAGGCCTGCGAACAAATCGTTATCAATAGTGGCCTCGAATGGACAGTGGTCCGGGCGAGCTGGTTCTTTCAGAATTTTTCTGAAGGCGCATTCATCGACATGGTGCTGGCTGGCCAGATCACGGTTCCCGCAGGCGACATACAGGAGCCCTTTGTCGATGTAGATGACATCTCTGAAGTGGCAACCGTCGCGCTCACTCAAGATGGACACAATGGCCAGATCTATGAACTGACGGGCCCACGTTTGATGAGCTTTGCAGATATCGCGGCTGACCTTTCCGCCGCCACTGGTCGCGAGATCTCTTACATTTCTGTGCCACACGATGCATTCGTCAATGAAGTTAAAGAATCCGGCGCACCTCAGGATGTGGTCTGGATGCTGGACTATCTGTTCGCAACCGTGTTGGACGGCCGCAATTCGTCTCTCACCGATGGCGTGCACCGTGCACTGGGTCGTGAGCCAAAAGACTTCCGTGACTATGCCAATGAAGTCGCCAGGTCAGGGGCATGGAAGGTAGCGGCATGAAAAAGCTGACTGTTTCTCTACTTCAACTAAACGGCTGGGTCGCTGTGCTGATAGGCAGCTTCATTGTGATCGATCCAGTAAGTATGCTCAGTAACTACGGTTTACCGTCCGACCTCTCGACGGGACTGATGTCCGAGCTACGTGCACCAGGAGGATTGTTGATCGCGAGTGGCTTACTCATCATCCGCTACTCGCTAAACAGCAGGCTCTATGATCAGGGATTACTAATCTCAGTGTTGGTATACGGGAGTTATGGCTCAGTAAGACTCATTAGTATGCTGGCTGATGGCATTCCACCAATGGAGATACTGACTGCGACTGCTATTGAGTTGCTGCTGTTTGGGCTGTCACTCATAGCGATACTCAAACCAGGAGCAATTCGCTGGCCGGAAACTGCTTAGCCAGACACTGAAACCAAAAGGCCGCAGAGAACGCACTGTTTCTCTGCGACCTTGTTTGTTCATCACCGATTTCCTTAATCGATCGCGAAGCAGTAAAACAATCCCGCTCCACCAACCTGCACCAAATCAGCCTGAGTACAGCCGGGTGTGCCATGGGATGAATTCCAGGGAGAACCGGGTGTGGTGAAGGAATAACGATCGGCATGACCGACACGCGCACTGCCTTCGTCATTGCTCGTCCAGTTACTGCAAGTCTGATCAGTTCCTGAAGGCATGGCAGTGCCATCGATCTGCGAACCTGTTAATACATCGTGCTCCGTAAAGTCAGGATCACCATCAATTCGCGACGCGATCTGATTGCCATTCTCATCCAACATATGAGTCCAGTTGAAATTGGAATTATCGTAGTGAAGACTCGCTACACTAGTGGCCATAATCAGCCCATTAGCATTGGCCCAGGGTCCCTCACCAATCCGGTCTCGGGCATCAACACCATTGGGGCCTTGGGTACTAAGGTAAGCGCGCCAGGTTCTGTGACCCATACCCACATTACTTGCTAATTGCTGGCAATGGGCGTCGGCACCTTCCAGTCCACCCAGGTTTCCTCCGTCTCCTATACCAACACTGGTTATAAACACGCCCATCTCAGGGGTCTCGTCGTCATCCTGAGCAACGATTGTGAAAGTCGATAGTGCTACTCCGACTGCGGTAGACACGGCCAAAAGAATATTTTTGTTCTGCATCTTATCACTCCTACTTTCTTCTTCGGTTTCGATGCTAAGTCAGCGCATCTGGAGAGTAAATAGATGTAGATCAGGATTGAAGATAAACCAGGAATCGTTGGCAAAAAAAAGGGCAACACTTGTTGCCCTTCAAATTTCTCAATTGAGAAATTGTTACAGTATAGTATTACATCTGCTTAGAACGTACCGCGAATTTTAATAGCCAGTACCGGGCCTGCGTCAGAACAGGAATCTTCAATTTCTTCGATGATACCTGTTGCAATCGTGCCATTGGTATAGCGAGTACGAACACGGCAGCGGTGGCGTGAATCTCTGGCTTCAAAACGATAAACAAGACCACCCCAGGCCTGTGTTTCTACCCAAGCAAAGTAGGAACCGACTTTGGGATATTGTTCGATCTTGTCAACGTCCCATACGGTAAAATCGTTCCAGAACTCACGCCGGTAGTTGAAGCCCCAGTTAGTGTTGTTGAGTTGGGGTAAGTCGTGTCGAAAGCCAATGCTGTAACGACTGGCACCGCCACGAATAGAACGCTCCCGTTCTCTTTGCAGGAAGGGGTCTGTCACTGTGGACTCTTCAATATTCAATCCCGCCGTCAACAGCATGTTGGGCTGGTTGATGAAATTCAGCCGCAGGCTGCTATTGAAATTAAGACCGTAGCGCTCACCGTCACCGATGTTGCCGCGTGCGGAAAGAATCGTGTCTTCTGTGGAGACGTCCACATTGTCGATCAAATCTTCCAGGTCGTGGTAATACAGGTTGGTGTTGATTACCCCCGCATCATTGGGAAGTCGGTACTCGACGTTCGCTTCATAGCGCCAGGACTGTTCCTGCCTAAGCTCAGCATTCCCTTCGAAATCGTTTTGCTCATCGTCGCTTTCGTCGACACCGGCAGTAAAGTCCCGAAAGCTCAGTTGTGCGACATCTTTCTCGATAGTGGCGCGAAACTGAATCGCTGGCGTAACGTCGAAACGGTAATCCACCTTGGGTCTGAAGAACGTGAAATCTCTCGAGTTGTTTTGAGTGCCTTCCTGAGAAATTGTGCTGTCTTCGAACAACAGTGTGGTTTCCAGAGTCATGCGATCGTTAATCGCCCAGTTGTGGATGGCGAAGTACTCATAACGCATTTCTTCAACGGTACCGATGGAATCAGTTACCGGGCTGAGGCCGCCAAAGCGTGGATCGCCCTGCTCTTCTTCATCCAGCAGACCTAACTGCAGGGAAGTATCCAGAATAGTTTGCGCGCGCTCGACACCGGCCTCGATAGACTGGTCACCAAAAACATCGAAGATATAAGAAGAACGAATGATACGTTCCTGATTGCGAACATAGTTGGTCAGATGCAAATCTTTAGTACGCGAGTCATCTTCGACAATGAAACGATCCCGTATACTGTTGTTCTCGGCTTCATTGACGATGAACAAGGTCTTCCAGCGACTGCCGTCGCCAAATACGTGCATATAGTCGCCACCCACTTCCCAGGAACTGTCCGTGGTGGGCTGATTGTCTCGCTCGAAGCGGGCAATTCGCTCATCGCCATCGATATCAGTAACTATACGATCAGTGAAATTGTCGAAGTCATTATCGGTCCACTGCAAGTTCAGGTTTGCTGTGTTGCGTGGATTAAACTCGTAGCCCATATTGGCAACCAGGGTGGTGGGCTGCGCATCGGTTTCTTCATCACGCTTTACGGTTTGGTTCAAGCTGCCGTCGACATTGAAGCTTTCTTCAAAGCCATCGCGATATTCCCAACGCGGTTCAATCTCGGCACTGAGAAAATAGTTGAAGGCTCCGTTCTGGCCCGTCGCAGAAATCTTGCTACCAGGCATTAAGGTGTCATCGTGGTAATGGTCCATGTTCACTTCATAGGCATAGCTCACATTGGACTGGGCTTCGGTCAGAACGATGTTAATAACCTGATTGCCACCGCGCACATCCAGGTCACCGGATGTACCACGGATAATCTGAATATATTCCACTTCTTTGGCTGGAATTCTGGATAGTTGCGAATTGCCTTCGTTACCTTTACCTGCAATGCGTCGACCATTAATCAGCACCTGATCGCCACCAGCACCCAGACCGCGTCGACTGCCGCCGCTGGAACTGCCAGGACCGCCCTGGGATGAACCCCCGCCGCCGCCAAGTGCCAGATTGATACCCGGGATGCGCTGCAGCATGTCGTTGACGGAATACGGCTGGAACTGATCGAAAAAAGACGCCGGGTAGGTCACCGTTGCATCGTCGGACGTGGTCGGGGACTGCGCCCAGGCGCTCGGCGCCTGAGTCAGAAACAGCGCTGAAGTCAGGCCGATAGCCAGGGCTAATTTCTTAGTGTTGTAGACGGATTTCATGAATCACGGGCTCCCAAGCAGCTGGAGTACGTTCTGGTTTGGCCTATGTCCGACTAAAAAGTCCCACAGAAAATCCCATGGAATCGCGTGTTCGGGGCTAAGGCTCAGATTATCGACGTAGTATGCACACAACTGAATGCCAGAACATGAATGAGTGGTGTCAATTTATGACAAATTGTAATTATGGAATTGCGCTCTCATCTGCCTTACGCGGCGATTTCGAAGGTAGATTTCCTACAATTGAAACAAACTGTAATACGAGGCACAGTTAGCCCTGAGATCCTGAATATTCCCGACAAATGCAGCATGTCCCTTGAATCCTGCCCCTGCTGTTCCGGCAAACCCTTCACCAAATGCTGTCAGCCTTACCTGACCGGAAAAGCCAAACCAAAAACCGTCAAGCAGCTCATGCGATCCCGCTATACAGCTTACAAGCTAGGCGGTTATGGGGAGTATTTATGGCGAACCTGGCACCCGAACACCAGCAAAGGACTGACCCCGCAATCGCTTTCTGGCAAAACCCGGGACTGGCAGTCATTGGAGATCGTGGATAGCGTGCAGGAAGGAGATAAAGGAGGCGTGGAATTCCGTGCCAGGTACCTCGACGAACACGGGGAGCTGAAGTGTCATCATGAAATGTCTGCCTTCGTGCGTGTCAAGGGTCAGTGGGTTTACGTGGACGGCAAGGTACAGCTCGAATCAGTCAGCGGGGCTGCATGAAACAGTTATAGCAAACCAAGATTGATGGCCCGCAACACGGCCTGAGTACGATCACGCACACCAAGCTTGTCCAGGATTGAAGACACCTGGTTTTTAACAGTGCCTTCCGATTTGTGAATGGCGCTGGAAATTTCCCGGTTGCTGTAGCCGCCCGCCATCAAGCGCAGAACTTCCAGTTCCTTCGGGGACAGTTCTTCCTGCAGCTCTGGTTCTGCTTCCTTGCTGGCCAGGGAAGACAAACCTTTCAAGATGCGTTCGGTGATTGCCGGTTGCACCAGGGTTTCACCTCCATGCACTTTTTCAATGGCGTTAACCAGACTGTCCAGGGACACATCTTTGAGTAGATAACCTTTAGCGCCTGCCTGCATACCTTCCAGCACCAGTTGGTGATCGTCGAAGGTGGTGAGAATAATGGCTGGAGTTGACTCGCCCTGCTCTTGCATGGCTTGCAAGGCTTCGATGCCAGTCATCTTGGGCATGCGAATATCGATTAGTAGTACATCGGGCTGGTACTCCGCGAGTCCATCCAACACTTCAGAGCCATCAACCACTTCGCCGACCACTTCGATTGATTCACTGAGCTGTAAGAGATTGCGCAGACCTTCCCGCACCAGGTTTTGGTCTTCGGCCAGCATGACTTTGATATTCACGAGAGCTGCGTCGCTCCCAGGGAAACTGTAAGCTGAAAGCCTTTTTCACTTTGTCGCCAGGCCAGCTCACCGCCCATGGCGTTCACCCGTTCTTCCATGCCCTTTAGTCCGTTACCTGGCTGGATGTCCCCGCTGGCTTTTCCATTGTCACTGACCGACAGCGTGTAACTAGAATCATCTTTATTCATTTCGATTCGGCAACGATCGGCATTGCTGTGACGCAACACATTAGTCACGGCTTCTTGCGTACAACGTAAGAAAGTTTCTGCCAATTCTACATCGTCAATCTTCGCTGCATCGTTGAAGTCGACATCAATCGTAAAATCAGGAATCCCGGAAACCAGAGCATTGATGGATTCTTCCAGGTTGATCGATCCTTCCTCTCTCAGTTCACCGACCGTGCTGCGCAAATCACTGAGCAGAAGTTTCGCCAGGGCCAGCGATTGTTCAACCTTTTCCCTGGGCTCACCTTCAACCTGATGCGTAGCGACTTCCAAATTGAGAATCAAGGCGGTCATATGGTGACCAAGGATGTCGTGCAAATCTCGCGAAATCCGCAGTCGCTCACTTTGCGCCGAAGACTGTGACAACAGATCTCTCGTTGCCAACAAATCCCTGTTTAACTCGGCCATATGCTCTTTCTGTTCACGCTCTCCAACAAACTTCTGCACCACGCTTATGGCAAACATATTAAACAGCGAATACAGGCCGATGCTGATGATGTGATCGAGCAGGCTGGTCAAACCGAAGTAGATCAATTGCGCGATGGTGAACAGGACAGCCGTGCCAGCAAAATGCCAAACTGTCCTTCTGACACCATACAGTTCCACCGACTGGACTAACCACACCACCGTCAGAATATAGATAAAGTCAGACGGCACAACGAAAAACAAAGTGCCAATGCAGAGCGCCTGCAACCAGAATGACAGTTTGGAATCGGCACCGGAGGCGAACTGCGTGCAGTGCACGAACAGTGCTATCTGGGCTACGGACAATATCACCGCTACCGTGAACAGGGGCGTACCGGATACAGAGTAAGCACCCAGCCCCCCAACCATGGCAATGACCAAAATGCCTGAGATGTTGAGGGCTCTTTGGCTGTCTATTAGATTTGAAGGTTTTTTGTTAGCAGACATAGCCTGGCTCAGTGGAGATTGAGGAAAATTATTACATAGCTTGAGCCGACTCCCTATAGGCCAGAAGTCATAGTGCAGGTCATGACTTCCGGCACTGATAGCCCGCGCATGAATCCCCTAAATTGGCACCATCAAATCAACCACCAGCTCGATTTGGGAGGTACATATGTTAGCCCTGCATCAATCAGCACTTTATCTCCATATTGCCGTGGGTAGTTGCGCCCTGTTGTTGTTCTGGGTGCCGGTTTTCACCCGCAAGGGCAACCTGGATCACAAGCGTTTCGGTCGCTACTTCGCTTCTGCCATGTACGTGGTGTCGGTTTCCGGGATCGTGATGTCGAGCCTGGATTTATTATGGCCGCTTTCGATGCATGCGGCAGATTTGGAACTCACTTCCGCTGAGGCCGAGAGCGCCAGGCGACAAATTCGGGAATTCGGTTTGTTTCTGTTCTCGCTGAGCATATTAGTGCTTACCAGCACTCGCCATGGGTGGCTCTCTATCCTGCACAAAGACAACCGGGAGCCTTTACGCAACCCACTTCATCTTGCATTGAACGGCAGTCTGTTTTCGGTGGGGATTGTATTGTTATCCGTGGGTATCAACGCGGGAAATATTTTATTCATTATCTTCGGTGTTCTGGAGGTAGTTACCAGCACCAACAATTTCCGTTACATCTTTCGAAAAAATCTACGTCCAAAAGAATGGTGGTTTGAACATCTCAGTGGCTTGATTGGTTCCGGTATTGGGGCCTATACCGCATTCACAGTTTTCGGAGGTCGCCAATTGTTTGAAGAACTGTTTGCCAGCAACTTTGAGGATTTGACGATAATGCTTTGGATAGCACCGGGCATCATCGGAACCATTGCCATCGCTTATTCAACCCGCTACTACAAGAACAAGTTTGGCGGTGAATGGGTAAGCAAGCGCTCGTCGCTACGCAGGGAAATGTTTAGCTGAGGTTTTTCCCAATCCGCTTTTCGCATCGCGCATGTTCCCCTGCGAAGCCTTGTGCCTAGCAGGGGAATTTTTTTAGTCGGCAGATTCAGTTTCCGGCTCGTCCGATTCTTCCGACTCCGGTGCAGATTCCCATTCATAGTCCTGACCAAGCACGTGTTTTTCGAACCAGGACATCTCTTTGTTGATCTTGAATAGTTGATGCCGAAGTTCACGCCAACCATGGCCTTCTCTTGGCGCCATATACAACTCGGTTTCCACACCATTTACTTTCAGAGCCCGATAAAACTCAACTGATTGAGGTGCAGGTACGCGGGCATCCTCTTCCCCGACCAACAACAGCGTTGGGGTTGTCACCTTCCATGCTTCCCGCAGTGGTGACTGTTCCCAGTATTGTTCTATGGGAGCGTCTTCGGTCCAGGGGCCACCGCCAAACCAGTTTCCCCGATGTAATCGAATATCGGTTTGTGAATACATAGAAAGCCAGTTGGCAGCGCCGGCACCAGAAGAAGCTGCCTTAAACCGGTCTGTGTGTGTGACGATCTTGTTGGTCATATGACCACCGGCGCTCCACCCCATCTTCGCCATGCGATCGGGATCCACCAGGCCTTCGGCAATCAGATGATCAACACCAGTAATCACATCCAGATGGGATTGATCCCAGTAGTTGCCAAACTGATTGCGCATAAACTCGTCGCCATAGCCGGTGGAACCGCGATAATTAGGTTTTAAAACAAACCAGCCGTGACTGGTCGCAAGCTGCACAAAGACCCTTGCTCCCGGAAAACTGAGTTTGTCTGAAGAACGGGGACCACCATGTGTTTGCACGATAAGCGGCGAGCGTTGTCCTTCCTGGAAATTCCGTGGGTAATACAACACACCCTCTACGGTTTCACCGTCGGCTCCCTCCCAGGTGATAGCTTCCTGCCGGGGCAGCCAAAAATCCTGCGCCACATAGTCAAAGGCATTGGTGAGTTGACTCACCACACCATCGCGCATCTGGAACACGTCCCCTGGATTGGTTGCCGTGGAAACCGTTGCCACATGGGCGTCGATTTCAGGCAGGTAGGACCAACCACCAAGCGCATGATCACCGTTAGAAAGTTGCGTGAGCTCCTCGGAGGGTACGCCCACTTTAAATACGTTAGAGCGCACACCGGTATTGGCCGAAAACAAAATGGCTTCACCTTCCTGTGACCAGGTGGCATCCATGACGCTGTAGGGCATGTCTTCTAAAAGCAGTTGCGGTTCGCCACCGGTTACCGGAATCACGAACAGATTTCTGTCGTAATAGTTTTCACCATGGCTATTAGTATCCGAAACATACAACACCATGGAACCATCGGGTGACAGTTCACCATTGCCTTCGCGTTGACTGTTGTCCGTCAACTGTCGCCAACTGTTAACTGCGATATCGACTACATACAGTTCACTGTTAAAACTATCATCCAGCAACGGCGATGGCGCACGTTGAATCACCAGCGTTTCACCATCGCGGGAAACGTCGTAGGAGTTAATCGAGAAATCACCTTCGGTCACCTGAGTGACTGTGCCATCAGCTATTGTGACCTGCCACAGATGACGATGTTTCCAATCATTGTCAAAGGCGAACACATCGTCTTTCAATTCATCTTTCTTCTTTTCTTCTTCAGTTTTTGGAATGTTGGCAAGAAAATAGATCGACTCACCATCCGGCGCCCAACTCAGACTGCCAGGTGCGGTGTCCAGATCAGTTAATACTCTCGCCTCACCACCATTGGCAGAGATCACATAGATCTGGTTTCTTTCGTCGTCTTCTCTTTCTGTAAGAAAGGCGATGTGGCTGCTGTCAGGAGACCAGCGCGGACTGGTTTCACCTTCTTCGCCAAAGGTCATCTGAAACGCTTCTCCATCGGGCAATCGTTTCATCCAGATATGATTGATTCGCTTATTGGCTTCCCAATCCGATTCACCAAACACATAGGCCAGTGCGCTGCCGTCCGGAGACAGTTGGGGGTCAGACAGGCCCGGTACATTGAGCATATCAATGGCAGTCATGCCGGGTTTTTCTTGTGCAGTGACACAAAACGCCACGCTCATCAGGCTAATAGTTAAGGGAAGCAACATTCGCATGGTGGGTACTCCTGAGAGACAGCCGATAAACGGCTGATGATTTCGGGAAACCGTCCTACGATACCAAACAAGCCTCAATAGTAAAGGTATTCGAGAAGCCGCCAGCCAGTCCCGATGCACTCATATCGCGCAAGCTGGTTGTAAAGGCGGTGGCGAAGGAAATCCTTGGCAATCGGTATCACTAGAGCTCTAATAGAACACATTGAACCCAATCGCCCAGGCGTTCCCTAAGAACAAATTGGAGAAAGATTAATGGAGCTGACAAAGCGTATACGCGATGAGTTGAGCAGTTTAGCTACCAGACTCAAACCCTCGCCTCGCTATTTTCAAGATGCTGCCGATGGCGTGTTAGCCGTTGGGCTCATCGTGGTCTTGAGCTACTTCTATTTCTTCATCATCGCTGATTTTGCCTGGCAGAAAATTCCAGCATTCCTTGTGTTCGTCGCTGCTCCTGCCTTGCTGGGGTTCTTACTAATCGGCCTTGCCGTAATTGTTTTAAAGTTGCCTAAGCGCATGCTGTTGAGCCTGGCATTGGTGCTGCCGCTCATGATGCTTGCGGTATTTCCCGGCGGGGCAGTCACCGGCTATTTGAGTGGTGCAATCGTGGTGACGCTGTTCGGCCTGATTGCAGCAGGTACTGGTTCCCTACTACGTTATGGATTCAATCCCAGGCAAAGAATTGCTGAAACTGCGTCACTCGCGGTTGGTCTGCTGGGTATAGTCGTCTGCCTCTATCTCGTATTCAGTGAAAAAGATCCTGCCAATCCAGCCTTGCAGGATTATGTGCTGGCAGGGGAAACCCTGCCCTTGCCCAATCCGGGTTTACCCGGTGACTTTGAAGTGAGCTATACCACCTATGGCAGCGGAGAGGATTTCCGCCGCCCTGAGTATGGTGCGGACGTTGCCATCATTTCCCGGCGCGTCGATGGCAGCAAACTGATCGATAACTGGGATGGACTGGCAGGTTGGTTGCGCAGCAGTTACTGGGGATTTGCTGTGGATGAGCTGCCGCTGCAGGCCCGGGTCTGGTATCCCGAGGGCGATGGCCCTTTTCCTCTGGTACTGGTTGTCCACGGTAATCACAGCATGGAGGACTATTCCGACCCCGGCTATGACTACCTGGGTGAGTTGTTTGCCAGTCGCGGCATCATACTGGCATCGGTGGATGAAAACTTTATCAATGGCACAGGGTCGGCTCGGATCAATCCTTTCAGTGACCGGCCAGGCCTGCAAGAGGAAAACGATGCCCGCGGCTGGCTGTTACTGGAACACCTGGCACTATTCAGGGATTGGAATGATGAACCTGGACACTTTTTCTACAATAAAGTGGACATGGAGCGATTGGCTCTCATCGGTCACTCACGGGGCGGTGAAGCCGTGGGAATTGCGGCGGCTTTCAATGAATTGTCTCGCTACCCTGATGATGCAAGCCTGGAATTTGACTTCGGTTTCGATTTAAAGGGTGTGATTGCAATCGCACCGGTCTATGGTCAATACCAACCTCGTGAACGCTATACACCAATCCGGGATGTAAACTATTTCACGATCCATGGCGACATGGACGGCGATGTGCAAAGCTTCGAAGGTGCCGCTCAGTATTCCAGAACCAGCTTCAGTGGTAATGACTATCGGTTTCGATCGAGCCTCTATGTGGTGGGCGCCAATCACGGCCAGTTCAACACAACCTGGGAAAACCTGGATACCGGTCGCTTTCGTGCCTGGGCTTTGGATTTAGGCCGTATTATGCCGCGCGAAGATCAACGAGACGTGGCCCGGGTTTACTTCAGCGCCTTTATGGAAGTGGTATTGCGGGACAATCGTGCCTACCTGCCTCTGTTTAAAGATGCACGAAAAGGCGCGGATTGGCTGCCGAACACGTTTTACATAAATCAGTTCGCCGATTCCTCAGAGGAGATCATCATCGATTTCGAGGAAGATCTGGAACTGGATACTTTGGATTCAGAACGAGGGTCAGTTTCCACGCGCAACCTCACCCGCTGGTACGAAGTAGCGAATACTTTAAAGTACGATGAGCTAGACAGTTATTCCGTGGTGATAGCCTGGGACGAAGAGGCGCAAGCTGAACCTGATGTGGTGCCGATGATCGAATTTGATTTGAACCAAGGTTTTGCTGCTTCCAGCATCGTTCTATCACTCTCGGCAATGGACATCTCTACTAGACCCACGGACTGGGATGAGGACAGCCAGAATGATTCTGCGTCTGATGAAGCTGATGAAGCTGATGAAGAGGAATCTGATTCACAGTCAGAGGCACTGTTAGACTGGAGCATAGAACTCATCGATAGCGCCGGGAATAAAGCGAGTCTGCCGCTGAGCTACGATAGTGAACTGTATCCTCTCATCAATGCCATACCGCGAAGAGCTGATTTTCTGGATACCGCAGATCCAACAGAAATTTTATTCCGCCGCTTTGAGTTTCCTATCGGTGCTTTCGAAGGAGGCACAGGAACGTTTGACTCCGACAACATCAAGACCCTGCGCTTCCTGTTCGACAGATCGTCTAAAGGGGCGATCATTCTGGACTACATCGCAATCGCAGGCTAGCCTGCTAGAGTCTTGCTTCTTCTATATAGCGCAGGACGACAGTTTCCAACAAATCCAGGGGCAAGGCCCCCTGCCCCAATAACACATCGTGAAATTCGCGAATATCGAAGCGACTACCCAAAGTCTCCTCGGCCCTTTGCCGCAGCTCCAGAATTTTCATTTCACCGAGTTTGTAGGACAGTGCCTGGGCTGGCCAGGAGATATAACGATCGACTTCGGCTCGAACATTGGCGGCAGAGAGTGAGGTGTTGCTGCTGAGATAGTCCAGCGCCTGTTGCCTGCTCCAACCCTGGGAATGGATGCCGGTATCGATGACGAGGCGGCAGGCACGCCACATCTCGTAACTCAGGCGGCCGAAATGTTCATAGGGCGTATTGTAAATTCCCATTTCAATACCGAGCTTTTCGGAATAGAGACCCCAGCCTTCGCCGTAGGATGAGAAATAGAGTTGCTTGCGGAAGGCGGGTACGTTCTCCAGCTCTCTGGCGATGGCAATCTGCTGGTGATGTCCCGGCACAGCTTCGTGTGCAGTGAGCGCCGGCATTTCATAGAGCGGGCGCTGATTCAAGGCAAAGGTATTCACCCAATAGGCGCCACCGCGAATGCCACCGATTGGCGCCGCGTTATAGGAAGCTGTCGTGTAGTTCGGCGCTATTTCATCAGGTACTGGCACGATACCGTAGGGGGTGCGCGCCAGGCGACCGAAAAACTCCGGCATCTTGAAATCGATTTGTTTGGCGATGAAGGTTGCTTCCCTTAACAGTTCTTCCGCAGTAGCGGGATAGAATTGCGGATCTGTGCGCAAGAATTCCGTGAACTCTTCGAAGCTACCCTCAAAACCGGACTCAGTAATCACTTCATCCATTTCTGCGCGAATGCGTGCGACTTCGCTGAGCCCTATGTTGTGAATTTCATCAGCCGTTAAGTCGGTGCGAGTCGTGTAAACACGAATCTGATGGGCGTAGTACTCTTCGCCGTTTTCCAATTCAGAGGCACCGATTGTTTCGCTGGCAGCGGGATAGTACTCATCCTCGAGAAACGTCACTAGTTGTCTAAAGGCGGGTATGGCATAACTGCGAATCGCAGCTCGCGTGTCGTCCACCAGTTGACTCTGCACATCCGCCGGCAGGCGATCACTGATATTCAACACGGGATCGGCCAGACTACTGTCATCTGGATTGTCATAGACCTGAGCCTGCACCGTGGGCAATACGCCCTCGATCACAATTTTGGGCAGCACAAAGCCTTCACGCATACCCTGACGCATGTTTTGAATGTTTTCTTCAAAGTAACGGGGAAACTCTTCGATACGCGCGATGTAGTCGCGATAGTCTTCCTCGATGATCATGGGCACACCATAGCTCGCCCGTAATGCACCGGTAAAAAAACCGGAAAACGAATTGAACGGTATGCGGGATATATTCAAACGCATGCCATCGATTGAGCGCTCTAACACCCACTGCAGCAGATCGTAGTTGATCTGATCGTTGTCACTCAGTGCGTCACGATCGATTGCTGTTAGCCGGTCACGCAATGCTTCTTCACTGCGCAAGCGCCGGGCACGGTCGATAGGGGATACTTGCGGCAACAGATGGTTGTAGTCTGCAATACCGGCGCTGGTGGCCAGAGTTGGGTTTTCACTTAGACGATAGGACCAGTAATCGTCCATCAGAGTCTGTAACTGAGTCGTCGCTGACTGCCCATGGCTTTGCATGGAAAACAAAACAACCACGGTAGAGAGCAGCAGAGTCGGTAGTCCGGGTCTGGGAGGCATAGTGACGTTCGCGCGATAGAACCTGCTTCTAGCCTATCGCATTTGTGCGAGGCGAGCGAACTTCTGGAGAGTGTTTTTAGAACAAAAAAATCCGCGCAGAAGGAGACTGCGCGGACAAAGCAAAGAAGAACGAAGAACTAGGCTTTAACTGGACTGAGTCGATCGACTTGATTATGCCCCACGGCTTCCGGTTTAGGTTTCAGGGTCTTGCGACAAACCGCTGGAATAACCAATAGCGTGAGCACAGTGGAAGCCAGCAGACCAGAGATGATGGCCCAGGCCATGGGTGGCCACAGCGTGGATGATGAGAAGGCCAGGGGCAACAATCCTGTCACCGTAGTTGCTGTCGTCAGCAAGATAGGCCTGGTGCGACGCCGCACCGCTTCATCCACAGCATCATCAATAGGGATACCTTCCCGTAGGCGTTGGTCCATTCGATCGACCAATACAATAGCATTGTTCACGACGATGCCCACTAGCGCGATAATGCCCAATAGTGGCTGAAAGCCAAACGGCGAGTCGGTCAACACCAGGCCAGGGAATATGCCTGCAGCGGCCAGGGGCACAGTAAGCAAGATAATGCCCACTCGCTTATAAGAGTTGAACTGTAATAATAGAAAGAAGAGCAGCAGTAAGATTCCGATGGGCGCCGTGGCCAAAATGGCATTGTTTGCTTCACCAGAACTCTCCTGGTCGCCTCCGAATTCCAGTCTGGTACCAACCGGAAGTGGCTCAGTGGCGAGGCGCGAATTCAACTCACCCAGAATCTGACTAAAACTATAGCCATCGGCCAGGCCTGAGGTTACCGTCAGCACACGCACGCGATTGCGGTGATTGATACTTGCGACCTGCCAATCCGCTTCAGTCTGCGCGATCAAACTTAGCGGGATAGCCTGGCCCTGCGCATTAAAAACGTAGCTGGATAACAGGCTCTCAATCTGAAGCTGAGTGCCCTCGTTTGAGCGCAATACAATGGGCAAGGGATCCAGTTCCTGACGATACTCTTCTACAGGCAAGCCAAAAGACCTGGCAAACAGCGTCTGTGCCACATCGGCACGACTCAAACCGTAGCGTTGAGCACTGGCATCGTCCACATTCAATCGCAGCACCGGCACACCGGTGTCAATATCATGCCGCACGTCTACCGCGCCAGGTACCCCTTTTAATAATCTGAATACCTGTTCGGCTGCGGCTAGTCGTGATTGGTTGTCGCTGTTAAACACGCGAATCTCCACCGGCGCTGTGCGCGGTGGTCCCTGGGCCAAAGTGCTGGCGATGATGTCGAACTCAGGATAATTGTTTTCGGTGTAATCCCGAATCCAGCTCATGAAAGGCGCAGTGTCTGGCAGTGATTCCATGTTGACCACCAGCCGGGAACGATTGGGAGACTGGGTTGCATTGGGCAGGTTGTAATAAAAACCTGGGCCGGTAAAACCTACGAAACGATGCACAGTAGTGACATTCGGTTGTTGCCGGATGGCCTGCTCCAGCTCCTGACTCAACAAATGGGTTTCGCGAATGTCGCTGCCTTCCGGCAAGAACATCTCGACCACCACCTGCGGTCGATCCGCATTGGGGAAGAACTGAAAGTTGAGATAGGGGAACATAGCCATGCTGCCACCCGCTAACAAGACACCTGTCAGCATGACCGCTATCGGAAACCGGCGGCTTAACCTGGCGGCACTGCGACCCAGGCTATCTATCCAGGCACTGCTTTTGAGCTCTGCGGGTTTCAAGAACCAGCCGGACACCAAAGGAGCCAGAGTTACTGCCAACAAGAAACTGACTGCCAGGGTCAGCATGATCATCACCGGGATGCCGCGGGTAAAATCTGCGGTCCCTCCGGCTGAGAGTAGTAGGGGAGTAAATGCTGCCAGGGTTGTCCCGGTGGATGCTCCAAGTGGACCGGCCAACTCACCGATAGCACCAAGCATAGCCTCTTTGCGACTCGCTCCCTGATTCAGTCGGTGCTGAATGTTTTCCACCATAACGATGGCGTTGTCGATCAGAATACCCAGTGAAATCACCGCACCGATTACGGCAATTTGGTGCAGCACACCGCCGCCGAAATCGTATATGCCTAAACTGATCAGGGTCACTACCGGCAGCACTCCGGCTACCAGTACACCCATACGCCAACCCATACCAAGAAACAGTATTCCGGTAATGATCAACATACTGAGCATCAAGCTACCCATAAGATTATCCAGGCGATCGGATACCTGGTCCGGCTGAAAGAACAGTTCGCGAATTTCCAGGGGCATGTAATTGGGACGTAGTTCGCTCAGTCGATCTCTTACGATTTCTCCAAACTGAATTGCATCCACTTCATTTTTTATTGTGTAGAGACTGATGGAGACGACCTGCTCACCATCCTGAAACGTGCTGGGTTCAGGGGGTTCTGTTGCGGAGCGCCACACACTGGCTACTGCTGCCAGCGGTACACTGCCACCACTGGGCAAGGGAATTTGTGTGGCACGAATCGATTCAATATCAGTGAATTCGTTGTTGGAAAGCAGATTAAGGCGCCGGTCATTCACCACCAGAAAACCACCGGGCGACACCTGATTACGTTGCACGATGTAGTTGGCTAGCAGCCCCGGTGTTAAGCCCAGACGCAGCAACTCGGCATCGTGAAACGCGATGTTGATCTGTTCCTTGGTATCCCCTTCCAGTTCGATTCGAGAGAGGCCGGGTAAATCCATCAAGTCGCGCTTGAGTTGTTCTGCTGCCAGGGACAACTCCACGATAGAAGAATCACCAGCCATGGCCAGTACCACGGCAGGCAATCCAATCTGTCGGTCGTCCAGGGTCATTTCTGTAACGCCATCGGGGAATTCAACGTCGGCACGATCCATTGCAATGCGCACCCGTTCCCAACCGGTATCGGTGTCATACATATTGTCTAACAATTCGATACTGACCAGCGCCACACCGGTTCGTGCCGTGGCAGTGAATTCCTGCACCTCTTCTACCTGGGAGATTTCATCCTGCAGAGGCTCCAGAATCAGGCGCTCCATGACTTCGGCGGTGGCGCCGGGATACAGCACGGTGATCAATCCCGCGCGATCGGGAAAGGCAGGATCCTCTTGCCGTGCCATGCCTGACAAAGAACCCAGGCCAGCCAGACACAACATGCCTACTATCAACAGAATCAATCTTGGCCGGGTAACCAGATTGGCAACTGCGGCACCGAAGTTCATGGTCGATCTCCACCGGTGACCTGTCCGGACAACACCTGAACCTTATCGCCATCGGCGAGTCGGGTCAGGCCTGCATAGACAACACGGTCACCTTCGACCAGTGAACCCGGTGCCAACAGAACCTGATCGCCAGTGATGCGGCGCACCGACACTGGCAGTCTTTCCACATGCAAGCCATCGCTCTGCTCATTGATACGAAAGACGGTAAGACCTTGTGCTGAACGCATGATGGCATTCAAGGGGATGCTTAGTTCACTTTGCCGGGCGAAACTGATGCCGACTTCCAGTGCCTCGCCACTGCGCAGATCGGTATCTTGTAACCCGATTACTAGAGGGTACAGCGCACTATTGCCACTGCTGCCTTCGCCTATTTCTGTAATCTTGCCCTGGTAACTCCTGCCAGTAAGCGCGTGTTCTACCGGCACCTGATCTCCCAAAGCCAGGTCGAACAGCAAATGCGGAGGTACCCGCACTTCCACTTCCAGGCCATCTTCAGCCGACATGCGCATTGCTGGCTGTCCTGGTTGCGCGAACTCACCCGGTTCCAGGAGTATCTGTTCGATGCGACCATCGAAGGGAGCGCGTAGTTCACTTTCTCTTTGCAGTTGTTGATTCTGTGCAACGATGGCTCGTGCGTTTTCGATTGCAGCCTGAGTGCTACGCAATAAGGTGCGCTGCTGCTCGACTTCCTGAATGGCGAGCAAGCCTTCGTCCTGAATCTGTTGCAGTCGGTGCAGATCTCTTTCGATTTGTTCAGCGTCGTTCTGCAACTGAGTAAGCCTGGCTTCCGCGGCATCGGCAGCAGGACCTAATTGAGGATTGTAGAGTCGGGCAACGATGGACCCTTTCTCGACTTGCTGTCCAATTTCGGCGAAACGGGATTCGATGGTGCCACCAACTTGAAAACTGAGATTGGCGCGTTGTCTGGGGCGAGTTACTCCAGCAAAGCGCAGGACTTCAATTGCTGCTTCGTCACTCACTCGAGCAACGCGCACGGCGATAGCGGCGCTATCGTTGGACGTTGGTATTACTTCAGCAGTATCCGATTCCAGAGCATGGCTGGCGTTCTCGTTGCAACCTACCAAAAATGCCAGTACCAGAAAGGTGATAAACAGGCGAGGATAAAGCGGACGCCAACCCTCATGAATGAGCCGTCGTGCCTTGATAACATCGTGCAACATGACTGGTCCCTCAAAGGACGATCGGTGGGATAATCCCTACCGATACAGTAAAAACAGAACAGTGATTGAAGCTTGATTGACAGTTTGTCAGTTTTTGACATAATGTCAAATACTTTCTAAGGTTTTCTGAGAAGCCCCATATCCCGGGGCTTGTAGGGATAATGGACTAACCCGCTAAGGAGAAAATATGCCTGTTACCGCCCGTCGAGAACGGGAAAAACAACAACGATACGAAGATATCGTGAACGCTGCGGAAATCGTCTTCAACGAGAAGGGCTTCGCCAATACCTCTATGGACGAGATTGCCCGCGCTGCACAGCTTAGCCGCGCCCTGCTCTATGTGTATTTCAAAGACAAGGCAGCGATCATGCGTGCGGTGATGCTGAAGGCGTTGCAGGCCATGGAAACTCGCTTCACTAAGGCATTCGCTTCAGAAGAAATCGGCATGAAGCAGATCAAGGGGATTGGCTATGCTTACTATGCTTTCTCCATTGAAGAGTCTGACTACTTCGACATGCTGACTGAACTGGCTACTTTCCCCGATCCTGAAGAGCCTGACCTGGTTGCTGAAGGGATGCTCAGCTGCCGCCAGCACATGGATGACATGATGGTGCGCGCTTTGGAAAATGGTGTGAAGGATGGCAGCCTGAACCCAGATCATATTGGTGATCCCTTGATCACTGCCTACATTTTGCAGGGCTCATTGCATGGTGTGATCATGTCTACCCGTAAGCCAAAGAATCCGAATGTCACCCAGGTAGATAGCGAGACCTTAGTTAAACGTGCCATCGACATGATGTGTTATGCCATGGCGGCTTGACTTAGTTGCCCCAGCAAAATAATCCCAGCAAATGAAATTGTTTCGCACATTTACTATTTTCTACTGCATCAATTGTGCGAGCTTGTTGCTTGCAGCCGAACCACAATTCACTGAGGTCTTTACTTTAGAGGGCATCTTCAATATGCCCGAGTCTGCAGTGATCGATGAGGAGAGAGAATACATTTACGTCTCCAACGTGAATGTCTATGCCAAAGATGACAATGGCTTTATTTCCCGCATCAGTATCGATGGTAGTGAGCAACAGTTACAGTGGCTGGAAGGTCTGGATAGTCCAACCGGACTGGCTATTTATGATAATAGACTGTATCTCGCTGACTATGACCAATTGGTAGAAGTAGACCTGGCCAGTGCGACGATTCTTAATCGGTACCAAAGCCCTGATGTTGATCCTGTGCTAAACGATGTTGCGATCACTAATGGTGGCACTGTTTATGTCTCCGGTAGCGGAAGTCGCTCTATCTACCAATTGAACAATGGTGTACTGGAAGTGTGGCTGCATGATCGGGATCGATTAGCTTTCGCTAACGGTTTGCTGATTGCAGACGATGAATTGTTGCACGGTGGTGAACTGTGGACTGTGTTTGAAATTGATTCCAAACAGGCGACCAACCACCTCGCAAACGTCAATGAAGTAATCAGTGACATCGATGGCATTACGGACGACGGCTGCGGCGGATACTTCGCTACAACCATCCCATCCGACTATCCCTGGTGGATTAATGAGTCCGGTGAGACCACCGAGTCTGCGCTGGGGCCAATCAACGGAATTGATTTGCATCGACGCGGCAATCTGCTGGCCATTCCACGCGTAGGAGATAGTCTGTCACTCTATACGATCGATTTTGATTGCGACTGATTTTCCTTCCTGTTACGACCGAAAAACTTTGAATTCACTACTGCAAAGGTGCGGCTGATATATCGTACTATTAGTCAGAGCTTAAATTCCTGCGTTGCATTATCAGAAAATTCAATCATGCGCCTGTTGTTAGTCATCTTCCTCCTCTCTATCGTGCCGACTGCCTTCGCCGATTGCGATAGTCAGTCCGACATCCCCGCTAGCGAGTGCGATGTATTGGAAGCCATCTACGAGTCGGCAGGTGGCGAAAACTGGAACGACAGCAGCAATTGGTTAAACAACTCGCCTTGCAGTTGGTTCGGTGTCACCTGCACGGACGGCTCCGTTTACCGCCTCTACCTTGCTGATAATAATCTGATTGGAACTCTGCCTCCCCTCACTAACTTAACAGAAGTGCGGGGCCTCAATTTCGATTTCAACCAATTGAGTGGTCCGTTGCCGGACCTTAGTGGCCTGTTAGAACTGGAAGGCGCGGATTTTTATGACAACCAATTCAACAGTGAAATACCGGCCATGTCGAATCTACCACAGGTCTCTTATCTGAACTTTGGCTACAATGAACTGTCCGGAGGCATTCCAGAGAGCTTCGCCGCTTTACCGTTTTTATCTTCTTTTATAGTTGAATTTAACCAACTCAGTGGCACTTTGCCGCCGGTGTATCAAGACTCGAACATCACTGGCTTCGCATTTGATTGGGAGGAATTCTGTGTTACCGAACAATCTGTTTACGACTGGTTGGATGGGATTAGTGTTCCACTCGAGCAGGTGGAGTTTTGTTGGACACTAACGGCAGAAGCTGGCGATACCCTGCTTGCCAGCGGCGATGTATTGCGGCTATTTGCCAGAGTCGATACGCCAGAGCTCACCGCTGCTGTTCCCATGGACCTGTACCTGTCATTGTTGATGCCCGATGGCGAATCGGAAACTTATCTGGTGCTCACAGACAGCGGCATCGAATCCGTCGTGAGTGGAACTGCCGAATCAGATTGGGTACCAACGCTGACAGATTTCGTGCTGGAACCAGGATTTAATTCTGGGCTAACGCCAGTGCTGGCGTTTCCATTCGACAGCGATACAGACGTTGGAGCTTATACATTCAGAGTGCGGGCAACGAATCCCGGCACGACCGAAGTGATTCTGCAAACTGAAACCAGCGTGTACTTTCACCCTCAGCCCATCAACATGGCGATCAGCGCCCAGACCCAGGCCGAAACGAATGAGAGTATAGTTTTTTCGCTGATTACCGAAAACGATCCGCCGGGCATTACCTATCGTTGGGATTTTGATGATGGCAACTCGACAACTGGAAAGACTGTGAATCACAGTTATTCAGAACCCGATCGCTATCAGATCAAAGTTACTGCTGCGTTAGCGGGGACTGAAGTTACAGAAACAGTGATCCATTACATCAATGTTGGCCGACCCTTGGCCCAGACCATCTATCCCTTGATGGGAACATCATTTACGTCAAACGAACAGATAGTGAAGGACTACGAGTGGAACACCTGTGAGGCTAACTGGGAAGTTTACCATGGCAAGTATTTCAAACTCTGGTTCGAGGCCAGCGCCGATCCTAACGTAGAACGGGAAGTGATTACCAACGGACTGCTGTTTGCAGACTATCTGTTTGAACAATACTCCACAGTGTTTGGCTGGGACTATCTGCCCTCGATTCCAGCTTTAGATGTCTATATCTGCCGGACTATTCCAGGTGGTGGAACAGGGACAGGTGGCACCTTTTTAAACAATGAAAGCTTTGTCAATCGCGTGGGCGACACCATTAGCGCTCAGGACTACGCAGACTATATTCATGAATTCATCCATGCCTGGGACTTTCGCGGTGGTGCCTGGCTGAACAGCGAAGATTCTGCACACGCCTTCACTGGCGGCATGGAGCCGGTAATACAGCACCTGCTTGGCACGGGACAGGGTTTGAGCTCCTGGGGTGGCGACCTTTCGCTGCTACAGGCATTCGAGCCCGATTATCTATTAAATCACTACATGCGAGTCATGTTCAGACGTTACATGTCCCGACCGACTTATGACTGGAGCACTTATTATGCTTCGGAGTTCCTCTCCTACTCTTATGAGACCGAACCCATTCCAGAACACAAAGAGGCCTTGTTGGTTCAGGGTGGTCTGCTGACTTCTTTATATACCATGCATGGACTGGAGGGGCTGCAGGCAATCTTTGCCGAGCTTGAACAGAATCTTGTTGAGCATCCCGGCACTTACCAAGTCGAAGGCGATGACGAGCGTGCACAAGCCGAGCGCGCAGAAAACTTCATGCGGGTAGTCGCAGATGGTTTACAGCTGGATGTCAGCGACTATTTTGCTTATTGGAAATGGCCCATCGCAGGTCTGGATGCCTATATGAGCCGCTACCCACTTAGTGACAAAACACAGGACCTCGATGGCGATGGTTATGCTCCGCTGCAGGGCGACCTGAATGACAACGATAGCACCGTGTATCCCTATGCCCCCGAGCTGATCGATGGTCAGGACAACAACCTGGACGGGTTGGTCGATGAGAATGTGTATTACGATGGGTCCCCGGATGTCGATACGCAGACTATTGCACTGCCAGCGACAATTATCGGCAGTATCGACTCTTTAGATGATGTGGACAATTTTCAGTTCCATACTGAAGAACCCACAGTCGTTCATATCGTGATCTATGCAGTGGATAGTGATTCAACGGTCTCCTATTCAGGAGAAAACTCTCGGCCAGTATCGACTTTTGCCGGCACGGTGTATCTGAACAATTTCAATTACTCAGAAATGTTGCATGAAGCGATGTCCGCACCGGAGGCTCAATCTGCCACCTGGACTCAGCCCGGCACCAACACGCTCACCATATCTCCAGTCAATCAGGATGGTCGCAACGGCAATCCCGGGACCTATGAAGTTCAGATATTCGAAAATGGGTACGAACATGCCCTCCCGGTTACCACAGTTTTAGAATCTCTTTATCCCTCCAACTAATACAGCAGAGTCAGGAAGCACCTCTGGTGTTATGGGTTGGAAATTGGCTTAGCAGGAACTTTGTTACCCGGCTCTGTGGTATGGTTTCTGCCTTGAAAACCCAATGCTAAACGGGGCTGACTCTGTCCACTTCTGTTCGTTCGCTGTTATTCACCGCCATAGCCATGCTCGCTTTCGCGGCCAATTCAGTCTTATGCCGATTGGCCCTGGGTGGTGAGCTGATTGATGCCGGATCGTTCACTACTTTGCGGCTGGTTTCAGGCGCACTTATTCTCGCTGCCATCCTGACACTGCGCTCGACGCCGATTGAAATTCGCAAAGCTGATCCGCGGGCGGCGATGTCACTGTTCGCCTATGCGATTTGTTTTTCCTACGCCTATATCGATCTCACCACAGCCACCGGCGCGTTGATCCTGTTCGGTTGCGTGCAACTTACTATGGTTGGCAAAGGCATAGTCGATGGTGAACGACCGGGAACGATGACCTGGGCCGGGATCGTTATGGCCACAACCGGCTTACTGACACTTTTGTTGCCAGGTGTGGAAGCACCACCTTTAACTGGCGCCATATTGATGGCATTGGCAGGCATCGCCTGGGGCTTTTATTCGATAAAGGGTAAAGCCGTAGATGCCCCGGTGCCCGCCACAGCGCGAAACTTTTTGCTTACCGTCCCACTCACGTTGATCGTGAGTTTGACTCTGTTACCTACGATCTACCTTACCTGGGAAGGCGCCATGCTTGCCGTCGCTTCCGGTGCATTAGCCTCTGGAATCGGTTATGTCGTGTGGTATGCGGCCCTGCCTTACCTGCCACCAAGCTCTGCAGCAACAGTCCAACTCTCTGTGCCCGTCATTGCCGCTCTGGGGGGTGTTGTGGTGGTGGCGGAACCTCTGAGTCTGCGTCTCATCATTGCGGCGGTTCTCACTTTGGGCGGGATTGCGGTAGTGATTCGAAACGCCACCGTGCAGTAAACTAACGAAACCAGCTTCCAACTTCGCGGGTTGAAATGGCATGAACAAACAAAAAGACCAGGAACAAGCTCTCATTAGTCGCAGGACTTTAATCAAGGGTACTGCCGCCGCACTCGGTGCGACGGTAGTGGGCTCGCAGTTCGCTTCTGCACAATCGAATTCCGATACCGTAGTGTTCACCAATACGACCCTGGTCACTAATGATGCGGAACGTACGACTCTGCGTAATGCTGCTCTGGCTGTACAGGACGGGATTATTGCTGCTATCGGCGACAGCGACGAAGTGCTGGCCCAATTCCCCAACGCTGAGGTGTATGCAGGAGAGCGAAAAGCCATTCTGCCTGGTTTGATTAACTGCCATGCCCATCTGGCTGCCACCATCGCCAAAGGATTCAATGAAGATTTTGGATTTCCCAATAGTCTTAGCCTAAGGCAAAGTCCGGCCAGTCTGTTGTCCTCTGATGAAGCCACTTTGATGTCGGTGGTAGCCGCGCTGGAAGGCTTGCGCGCCGGG